>NZ_JAWDHA010000003.1:0-140368 GCF_034190895.1 Virgibacillus sp. M23
TTTTTGAGCGGGTTTTGCTAAAAAAGTTAGCTGAAGGACAAACCCCACGGAAAGGGAAGTGGGCAGCCGGAGTGGTGGTCAAGCAAGCAGTAGCTATTATTCCATAATAGCTACTAGAGGAAGCGTAAATCTGAGCATTTAGTGATAAGGACTGAGCGAATTTTGCTCCGTTTTTCTTATGTAAAAAAATCTATTGCTGCGATCGAAGATAATGGTATATAAACTAACTCCGGAAATATACGTTGCTCCTTGAAAGCGCTTTGTAGCTGGATATCTGAATAAAGACGAAGGGAATAAGGAAAATCCCTTTATGTCCTAGTATAATCGCCCAATAGTTTTGCTGGGCAAATGCATATCCTATTTTCATAGACAATATGGAAGTGAGGGAAGTTCTATGAATGGAGATTGGAATATGCCTGCGGCGATGCCTCCTGAGCAACAATTTTATGTACAGGAAGATATTGAACGCAGACCACCATTTGGTCCTGGCCCAGGATTTAAAGGAGGCTATGGCAGACCACCATTTGGAGGTCCAGGATTTGGAGGTCCAGGATTTGGAGGTCCAGGATTTGGAGGCTCCGGATTCGGTGGCCCGTTTTTCGGTGGGTTCGGCGTTCCACTAATTGGTGGGTTAGCTGGCGGGCTTTTAGCAGGAACACTTGTGAATGCGTTCGATGATGGTGGCTACGGCTATTATCCACCCCCTTACCCACCGTATTATGGCGGGTATTAGCTAGATCAATGAAGAATAAAGATGAAATAGATAAATGGAAGATGCTTGATTCAAGGTCAGCTGTACTATACTCGTTGTCTGGTTGAATGAAAACCTCTTTATGATATATAAGCCATCACATGATGTATGTGGTGGCTTAGCTATTATTTGCTCCATTAACCGTTGACGGCTAATGAAGCGTTTGCTATCTTGAACAGGATTCATTGAAGGAAACAATATGCTGTGTATTTTATAAGGGAGGGCTCGGGTGATGAAGGTGCGATTAACAGATTACGATAAAAAATGGGTACAAATGTTTGAGCAGGAAGCGCGATTTCTTCGCGAGTTGCTAGGAAGTGAAATCACTACCTATAAAATGAAAAACCTTCCTACTGTTAGATTCGGAAGGTTTTTTTGTCATACACAATTTTAGTATAGCATGAAGAAATATAGTTTATTAGCCGATTTTGTTGAAGATCATTAAAAGCCTTATTAAACAAAAGCAACTAGTTAGGAAGAACTTTTATATTTAAAATTATTTCTTTACAGGTTCTAATTTCATCATAGCTCCAAAGTACTGTGAAGCAGTAGTAAACGAAATAAAAGCACAAAGTTCACTGATTTCTCCCTCAGTCATGCAATCCTGTAAAACGTTAAAAATTGAATTTGGTATATTCCCCCTTAGCTTTAAAAACACCTCCGTAAAAGCAACCGCAATAGAAGTTTTTTCATCAAACTTATCAGGATCAGGTTTACCTTTCACTTTACAATACTCACAACCATTACTTTGGGCTAACGTTCTCCTTATTTGCTCTTTTAATTCAGAAGAAAGCAATCCTCCTTTTTCTAATACTTTCCCTAAATGTGACCATCCTTTCATTACTTCTACATTGTGTCCTAAAAGTCGTTGAAATGGTGAGTCTCCGAAACTTGATTCCTTAATTCTTGCCATTTAAAATCCTCCTTTGCTATATTTAATTTTAGAAGATTTAATACAAAAATAACATTAAATTTGTAATGAGTAATCGATAAATTAATTAAACAATTAACGATATTAGGAGGATTTATTTAAAAATGAAAATTGATAATGTTGACAGAAAGATTTTAGATGAATTACATAAAAATAGTCGCTTATCTATGAGTGAACTTGGAAGAAGAGTTAACCTATCTTCTCCTTCTGTAACAGAACGGGTTAGACAAATGGAATCATTCGGTATTATTAAAAGCTATACATTAGAAATCGATTATGAGAAATTAGGTCTACCTATCCAATGTATAATTGAAGCAACAGTCAAAAATGGGGACTATACGTCGTTCAAAAACTTTATTCTAAAACTCCCAAACGTACATTTTTGTTATCGTATAGCTGGAAATGCTTGTTACATGCTTAAAATGCACTTTGAAAACTTATCAAAAGCGGAGAAATTCATAGAAGAAGTAAATCCGTACGCACAAACTGTAACACATTTTATTTTCTCACAAGTACCAACAGTTCCGCGTTCTGCGAACTAACATTAATATTCCTTTAGGGACTATTCAACTAACCCCTCTCTATAAAGAAAGAAGTATCTAGTGTGATTCCACAATCTGTCCCTTTTATGCTAATAGGCTCAAATCCTTATTCCGAAAGTACTGCAAATGTACACCTTACAAACTATGGATAGATGATTGGTAAGGAAGGTGTAAAATAGAAATAAAGTTATTTCACGTTAATATGCAAACATTATGTACCACAAATTCACCAAGTAAGTCTTAGTTATAGGGTTCATGTTATAAATCGCAAAGTAAAAGGTGAAAAAGTCGAAGTATCATGAAAGCCGTATACAGTAACCCTGTTCACTTAGCAGATAAGAAGCCAATATGCTAAAGATATGATAATTCTATGTTTCGCGCTCATCCAGAGGAAGTAGAACGGTATGGTAGTAAAAGGAGCGTTTATCAATCCGCTATGATGACACGAGGTTCTACAGCAAAGCAAAGAAGCCCTTTGTAATGAATTGGTATAAAAAGAACCAGCATATGTCAGATACCTAATGGAGCATGAGTGGAAGCACCCTTTCTGTGACAGCCACATTTACGAAAGGAGCCAAATCCGTTGGGGAAGAAGGAAAAGTGTTTGAATCAAAGAAAAAATAACTAGAAATGATGTTCATGAAACGAAGCTACTCGGAAATATCCTTCGCTTGCCGTGGGCGGCTGGTGAGCCCCTAATGCTGCGGGATCTCACCGATACCTCCCGTAAGACAGTGGGATGCTATTTACCACACTTGCTTTTTATTTCTAGCTTATCCGTCTTACCGGATGACCATTTTTGGCCTATTTCCATTCATATGGTGTTTCTTGATAGACGTAGTAATTAAGCCAGTTCGAGAACAGTAAATGTGCATGGGAGCGCCAGCGGTTTAATGGTTTTATTTCCGGATTATCGTTGGGAAAGTAATTTTTAGGAACAGCTGCATCGATGCCTTTATTTCGATCGCGATAATATTCGTCCGCAAGCGTAAGATCATCATATTCCAAATGACCAGTAACCATCACGTGTTTTTCATCCTTAGACAAGATAATAAATGGGTCATTGTCTAACGTCGATGACAGGAGTAGCAGCTTATCATTCTTTTCCACTTCCTCCGCTGATGTACCCGTATAACGGGAATGTGGTGCTAAGTATTCCTCATCAAATCCACGGACAAGCTCTACAGTAGAATTTGCCACTGTATGAGAGAGCACCCCTGTGCATTTAGCGGGTAGCTCAAATTTGCCGATACCATAATGATAATAAAGTGCTGCCTGGGCAGCCCAACAGATATGTAAGACAGAGGTAACATGTGTTTTCGACCATTCCATAATTTCAGAAAGCTCTTCCCAGTAATCAACCTGTTCAAAAGGCATGAGCTCCACAGGTGCACCAGTAATAATCATGCCATCAAATCGCTGGTTCTTGATATTGGCAAATGTATTATAAAATTGATTTAAATGGGACGGACTAACTGTCTTTGATTCATGTGTTGCTGTATGAAGGAATGTAACGGTAACCTGTAATGGCGAATTACCTAATAAACGCAGTAATTGTGTTTCCGTGCGTTCTTTTTCAGGCATTAGATTGACAATAACTATATTTAACGGACGAATATCTTGTGTCGTCGCCCGATCCGTATCCATTAAGAAGATGTTCTCTTCCTCTAACACATGACGTGCAGGTAATTGCTTAGGTACATTAATTGGCATGCTATTATCCCCCTTCCGATGATGCTATTTATTATAAAGTAAGATACGGATAAGTTCTATACCTCCTCTGAAAATCGTACAAAGTTTCAAAAGATATACGCAAATGATCACAATTCTCCACCTAAACATTTAAAATTGTGCCTTGCCAAGGTGGTTCATTTTAGAGGGTGTCTGATACGCGGATATATGTGAGTAATGTTAAGGTAGTTATAAAAGAACATTTGAATATGAATTAATTAAATTTATGGTCGTAAAAT
Organism: Virgibacillus sp. M23; assembly: GCF_034190895.1. Lineage (NCBI taxonomy): Bacteria > Bacillati > Bacillota > Bacilli > Caryophanales > Bacillaceae > Virgibacillus > Virgibacillus sp. M23. The sequence continues at coordinate 4,195 of NZ_JAWDHA010000003.1, forward strand.
TAAAAATGTGTCTGATCAATAAGCTATTTAAATGAAATCAAATAATAGAGAAGATGGATATTATTATAAATCCAGTTGTAGTGGTTAAGTTTTTGGGGTATAGATTGTGCAAGTAAACGTAAAGAATTAATAACTAAAAAAATCTTAGAGATTTAGCAATTAAGATGAGACAAAAAAAGGCTTGCCAGTCCATTCAAAATCTCTACCGTTAATTAATCAAAATCATGTAAATATTGAAATGATCCTGGCAATGCCTGAAAATAATTTTATTTAAAAAATAAGACCTACATGTACATGCTGTAGCAAAAGTTGACTATTTAAGTGGTGTTAACATGCAGCGCCGCCTGCAAAAGCACTACACAATGATACACATACTGGATATCCTCCAGGTACGGCTATTAATGATAAGCAACCTAAGGAACAAGATCCTCCTGTTGACAGATTACAAAGAACTTTCCACCAATAGCTCCCTTTTTTAATTTTCATAGGTTCAATGGTATTATCGTCTTTCACTACTTCATTTTCAACAATTTTATTTTGTAATAATATTTCTCCAGTTTCACCATCATACTCAGTTACAGTCATACCATTTTCAGTTTTAATGTCTTCTATTGTAGATACAGAAAATAATTTATGTGTCTCTCTATCTAATAAAGCTATTATTCCAGTATCTTCAACTTTAGACTCTACTATTACAATATTTTTATTAAAATCTTCGCTTTCTTTTTCATTTAATTCAATACCAATAGCACTTGCTTTGTTTCCATCCTCATCTTCTCTAAGTAATTTCTGTGAAGAAAATAGATCTTTATATACTTCAGTTTCCTCAACTGCATTTAAATAGTTTTCAGCTTCAGTTGGAGATAAAATTTCTTTATTTACATCATTCTTATTAACAACTTCTTTACTTTTTGCACTGACAGAACTCACCGTGAAAGAAAGCGCTACCATACTAATCAACACTAAAACAAATAATCTCTTAAAAAAATCTTTTGATAGATCCATTATACATTCTCCTCCAAATTATATTTTAATTAATACTACTTTCTATTAACCTCCTTCAATTAATTTACAATATTTTCAAATTAATTATATCAAATCCAAAAATGGAAATCTAGCATATTTGTTAATTATTAATAGATTGTTCGCAAAAAAGTAAATACATCTTTACATTTAGTGAGCTATGTGTTAAAAATAATGTAAAGATGTATTTACGTTATGGAGGTGACAGTTATGCCTGTGAAGAATAACATTCGTCAGATCCGGAAAAAAAGGGGGATTAAGCAAATACAAATGGCTGAGGATTTAAAGGTTACCAGGCAAACATTTACAGCAATCGAAAAAAATAAATATAATCCCAGCCTGGAATTAGCATTAAAGATTGTGAAATATTTTGATATGCCAATAGAAGATATTTTCATTCTAGAGGAGGATAAATAATGAAAAGAAAATGGACATTAGTATATGGAGGAGTAGCCCTTTTAATAGGAACTTTGATTGCACAATTAGGAAAGTATGTAAGCGATGACAATTTTAATTTTTCAATTGCTCCATTTATAGGTGTAATTCCAATTGCATTAATTTTAATAGTAATAAATATTGTACAGGTTTATCGAAAGAATGATGAAACTCCTGATTTAGATGAACGAACAGTAAAAAATATATTAAAATTTCAGCTCTTTTCTTCCAATATTTTTCTAGGGCTATTATTTATTTCATTATCAGTAATCACATTTCTAGATATTACAAAAGTTTCTACATTTTATTTATGGTTAATTATACTAATATATATGTGTATAAGTGGTATAGGTACACTAATCGTAAAAAGACAATAAGGTATAATCATAACACTTCTTTTAAATAACTTTGGTAGGGAAATAATTATAAGGGGAAAAATTTAATGATTGAAGAGATTATCGATCCGTTAATATTTTTTCGTTTCTCTATCAAGGAAATGCAGCACCCAGATTATTAAGAAAAGATTTAATTTCTATGAAAAAACACTTAATAACTTAATGGGTATGTAAAAAATTTGGGGTAGGGCTGGTACTTCATGTGCCAGTCTAATACAAAATTATTTATTGCCCTAATAAAGAATAGGGTCTTTAGGAGCAATGAAACAGTTTAGGTAATAGTTATAATTTAGCTGTTAATTAGGAAGGAAGCTTAGAAAGTATTCCTTTCAAAGATGATTAGAGTGAATGTTTATTTTGAAAAACAGGGTATTGCTCATTAAGACAATACCCCTTCATAGATAAGTTTACTTATGCAGCGCTGTCCCAATTGGAGATATCCTCTTCCAACGGAACATTGTTTGCTCGAGCCTTCTTCGCAGCCTTAAAGAATAGGACAAGCAGGATTATCGTTCCAATAACACCACCGTACCAAGCAACGTTCATCGGTAAGCCGAAGCCAATTTGCTGGGATAGAATATAGGCGATTACCATAACAAGCATGAATGTACCTGGTATGAGTGAAACAAAGTAATTTTTCTTTGCGATATAAAGATACATCGCTCCTACAAATAGCGCGATCACAGCTGTGGCTTGGTTCGCCCAGCTAAAGTAACGCCATAAAATATTAAAGTCAATTTGCGTTAAGACAACCGAAATAGCAAACAGTGGTAAGGCAATCCATAAGCGGCTAGATAGCTTTTTCTGAGCGATCTTCAGATAATCTGCAATAATCATTCTTGCACTACGAAATGCAGTATCTCCGGACGTGATTGGCAAAACGATGACACCTAGGACAGCAAATGTCCCGCCGATTGCTCCTAGTAATACCGTTGAGGATTCACTTACAATCGCTCCTGGTCCGCCAGCTGCTAAGATATCACTTAGTCCTTGATAGCCATCAAACATGCTCATCGCTGCCGCTGCCCAAATCATTGCAATAATCCCTTCAGCAATCATCATACCATAGAAAATTTTACGTCCTTCTTTTTCCTTCTTCGTTGTACGCGAAATAATCGGTGTCTGCGTTGCATGAAATCCAGAAAGCGCACCGCAAGTAATGGTAAAAAATAATAAAGGAAAGATAGGTGCATGGTCTGGGTGGAAGTTTTGTAAGGACAGCTCAGGAATCGGTGCACCAGTGACTACTAATCCAACACCAACGCCAAGTGCACTTAGTAATAGCAGTGCGCCAAAATATGGATAGAGTCTGCCAATGATTTTATCTACTGGAAGTAGTGTAGCGACAATATAATAAACAAAAATAGCAGCAATAAAGATCCACACGGCAACACTACCTTCTGTAAGTAAGTGAAGCAGACTGGCTGGTGTTGAAACAAATACCGTACCTACTAATAACAGGAGCAGGACAGCGAATGCATTTACAATATGCTTCATGACCTTTCCTAAAAATTTACTAGCTAATTCCGGTAAATGCGCACCACGATTACGAATGGAAATCATCCCTGTTAAATAATCGTGTACCGCACCTGCAAAAATACAGCCAACAACAATCCAAATGAAGGCTGCTGGTCCATAGAGTGCTCCCATAATTGGTCCAAATACAGGGCCAGTACCAGCAATATTCAACAGCTGGATAAATGAATTTTTTGCGGTACTCATTGGAATATAATCTACCCCATCAGCGTTTACATAAGCAGGTGTTGCTCGCTCCTGTTTTACACCGAATAATTTTTCAATGAATTTACCATATGTGAAATAACCGATAATCAGTAGTGCAATTCCAGCTAAAAAAGTATACAACGCGCTCTCCCCCTATTTCTATAAATGAATGCGATTACATAAAGTATAAAAGAAACCTAAGAAAGAAAGGGGGAATGGAGAATAACACGTAGAAAAATCAGATTAACATGTTAGCTTGTTCTATTAAGATGTGAAATAGCTTACTAGATTTCTAAACGCTGTCTTAATGCTTTGGCATAATTCCTGCTTACGGATAACACTTCGTCATGTCCATCTACATGCAGGTGATAGGCACCATTGAACCATGGGGTTAACCGGCTAACATATTCTAAATTCACTAAGAAGCTTTTATGAATCCGGAAAAATCCGTATGCAAGCAGCCTGCTTTCTAATTCCTTTAATGGGATCTTCGTTTCATATTCGCCGGTCTTCGTAATCAGCTTTGTTAATTTATCCACCCGTGACATATAGAGAATTTCTTTTGGCTCCAGATAAAAGATCTCCCCATCCGCATCAACGGCTAGCTTACCCGTTGGTTTCGTTTTATCGGTCTGCTGGCTAGTAAATAATTTATTTTCAATTCGTTGAATTGTCTCCTGTAATTGCTCCTCATCATAGGGCTTCAGCAAATAATCCACAGCATCATGACGGAATGCCTCCGCTGCAAATTGTGGATAGGCAGTTGCAAACACAATTAACGGTGCATGCTTCAGCTTTCGAATGGCTTCTGCTGCCTTCATCCCATCCATCTTTGGCATTTCTACATCCAAGAAGATAACATCTAGCTGGTGCTGAAGGGCCTTTATCACAGCATCCTCGCCAGACGCAGCTTCATCAACGAGCTGAATAGAAGGAAAGCTGCTTAATAAATGCTTCAATTCATCTCTACTATATAATTCATCATCCACAATAAGTGTTTGAATTAACTGATCCATTGTTGCGACATCTCCTTATAGGGTATGGAAAACTGAATAGCAGTTCCTTGATTAATGCTACTGCTGATTTGCAGCGAAGCATCCTCGCCAAACATAATGCTTAATCTTCTATTTACATTGTACAGGGCCAAGCCACTGCCAGAGGCTGAATCAATAGGCGCTTGAATGACTTGCTCAGCCAGCTCTGTGCTCATTCCCTTGCCATTATCTGCTACATAAATGTAAATTCTATCTTGATTCCGGTTTATTTTTATTTTCAGCATGCAATCTGTTTCTTTATCCTTAAAGCCGTGCTTCATGGCGTTTTCAATTATTGGTTGTAGCGTAAGTGGCGGAATAAGCTGGTTAAGTACACAAGGATCGATTTCATAGCTAACCGTTAATTTATTTTTAAATCGTTCTTCTTTAATGGATAAATAAGCCTTCACATGAGCCAATTCCTGTTGTAAGGTGATCGTGCTTTGGGTCGTAGCTGATAGATTCTGCCTGAGAAAATGAGAGAGAGACATGAGCATTTTCCGGGCTTTACCTGGATCTAAGCGGATTAAGGAGATAGTCGTATTCAGCGTATTAAACAAGAAGTGTGGACGAATCTGTGCTTGAAGCGCTTTTATCTCTGCCTCTTTTGCCAGCTGATAGGCACGATCTACCTCTGCCGTTTCAAGTTGGTGACTAATCATCGAACTAAGTCCTTTAATCAGCTCTTTTGTTACGTTTGTAATCTCCTTTTCCGAGCGAAAATAGAACTTTAAGGTGCCAATTGTCTTTCCGCATTGTCTAAGTGGTGCAATAACTGCTGCGCCTAAGGGGCAATTCGTAACTGCACAATGAATCGACTCCTGATTGGCAATCAAGACCTTCCCCTGTTGGATGGCATCAAGCGTAATCTTTGTTTGGATCGGACTATTGGTACGGTGGTGATCATGTCCAAGCCCAACATGTGCTAATATTTCCGAACGATTCGTAATCGAAACAGCACTCGTTTGAATTTCCTGATGGATAATATGACAAACGGCTTCAGCCGCCGTTGGTGTTAATCCATGCTGTAGGTGAGAAATCGTCTGATCGGCAATACGAAGCGTCTTCTGCGCTTGGAGAGCGCTTACTTTTTCTTCCTCGCTTAATACATTTTTAATGACGAGCAGGAATAGTGCAGATCCAAGCCCATTTGCTAAAATCATGGGAATGCCAATAATGTTCACAAGTGCGCTTGCCTGTTCAAACGGCTGGGCAATCATTAAAATAATTAACATTTGCAGGGACTCCGCAAGCGCACCAATAATAAATACGGTTTGCAGTCTCACCCGTTTATGCTTTTTATAAAATAGACTAGCAAGGATACTAGCGATTATCGTGGCAAGACCACAGGCAATTGCCGTAAATCCGCCTAAGGTAAATCGATGTAATCCGGCAATGATCCCTGCGCCAATTCCAACCGTTGGACCGCCAAGCAGGCTTGCAATTACCACACCGATAACACGCGAGTTGGCAATTGCTTCATCAGCCGATAGGTCCGCTGCCCAACGGTGAAATTCCAAATTTTCTGTGCTGAGACTAACACCTGAATATGTACCGATAATGCCGAAGAAGCCGAAGAATAGAATGGCGGTAAATTGCTGTCTGCGATTCAGTTGATTTTGATAGAACATACTGCGGAAGAATCGGAACCTTGTTAAGATGAATGCGATCGTAACGAGAATCCCAATCCGTTCTATCATGGTTAATAATAATTCCCACACGGAAATACCCCCTCCTTACCGAGCGGATTTGGCTACATCTAGTATAGCAGTTTTCGTAGAATTGAACGAAAATTTAGGTAGAAGGGTCTAGTGAAAGAGGTGTTTTGCCTAACAAATTGCTTTTGAGATTTACAGTAAAGGGAAAATGAAGATAATGTATTTGGCAGGGAAGGTGGGAGAACGCGGCACTTCGTTAAAAGATTTTAGATTTTTTGGGAAATAATGGTTTGAACATCTTTAAATAATTCTAACCAGTATTATGAAGTGATAACAGATGAATAAAACTTGAAGGTCAAAGTCCAAGGCCTTAAGGATTTATTCTTTAATAGGCATATATATTACTTTTAAATCAATAGGTATAATGAAGAGGTGTAAAGGAAAGGTCAAGTGATCTAAAGTATAGAAAGACCTAAAGTCAATAATATAAACACTTGATCGAACAGTCGCAAGTTCTAACGCATTTAGCCTTATAAAAATATTGCTATACTTCATAACATGATTTCTGTTTACTCTCGGATGAAATAAAGGTGCGTTTGTCATATAATTACTCATAAGAAGTGTTATATTTGAATTTTTTGGTTGTTTTAGAGACTACATATTTTTCAAGAAGAATAAACTAGTTCAAAGAATGAGAGGGGTTAAGGTGGATAACAATCTAATACAACAGCTCTCAGACATAAAATCCGAATGTCAACGATTGGAGAAAGAAAATCAAAGACTGAAAGAAATATTGAAAAAACATAATATTCCCTTCGGTTGTGACCAAGAGAGTAGAAATGATAAAAATGAAGAGATTGTACGACGAATCCAATTATTTAAAAACTTGTTCAAGGGCAGAAACGATGTATATGCACATCGTTGGGAAATAAAAAATGGCAAATCTGGTTATTCTCCAGTATATAAAGAAATAGATTCTTCTGTCGTTTTCGAGAGACAAGGAGCTAATGATGATAATGACTATAATAAAACGGCCTATAAACCTTTAACAGATAAATCTATTTATAACCATCTTATTGGTAAAGAAATAGTGGGGATATATCCTCTTTTACATGATAATACATGTTGGTTTTTAGCACTGGATTTTGACAAAGGAAAATGGAAGGAAGAATCAAGAGCACTTGCTTCTACGTGCCATCAATACGATATTCCAGTAGCGATCGAACGTTCAAGGTCTGGAGAGGGCTGTCATATTTGGATTTTTTTCAATGAGAGAATTCCTGCTGCGAAATCCCGGGCACTGGGGAATTTCTTACTTACTGAAACGTTAAAAATCAAGCTTTGGTCTAAGTTATATTCCTTTGATCGAATGTTTCCGACGCAGGATAGTAGAAAAATGAAAGGCTTGGGGAATTTAATTGCGTTACCTTTGCAGAAAAAAGCGAGAGCAGAAAAGAATAGTGTTTTTATTGATAAGGATATGAATGTTATCCCTAATCAGTGGGAGTTTTTGCGAAATATAAAGAAACTTAGCATAACAAAATTGGAAGCTATTTTAATCAATAATGCTGTGGTACATAAAACGGAACAACATATGAACATAGAACCGAACCCGAAACACATTCATGCAGTATTGAAAAATGGAATTTATATACGTAAACAGGCACTTCCAGCTAAACTTTTGGATGAGATTATTCGTTTAGCTGTATTCTATAATCCAAACTATTACAAGGCGAGGGCAAAGCGGTTATCGACGCATGATATACCCATAAGCATTGATTGCTCCTGGCAAGACACGGAACATGTCATTATTCCAAGAGGGTGTATCAATTCTTTAAAAGATTTATTACAAAATAAATCGATTCAATTAACAATTACCAATCAGTGTTATCAGGGAAAAGCTATTTCATGTGAATTTCAAGGGGATTTGAGCTTCCAGCAAGCAGAGGCCGTCGACCAATTAATACATGTAGATAACGGTGTAATAGCAGCTACGACGGGCTTCGGAAAAACTGTTTTAGCAGCTTCCCTAATTGCCCAAAGAGGTATAAACACATTAATTATTGTTCATCGGAAACAATTAATCAATCAATGGAAAGAGAAGTTATTGGCTTTCTTAAAAATCAGCGAAAAAAGTATCGGCCAAATCGGTGGGGGGAAGAATAAGCCTTCGCATTGTGTAGATATTGCTACCATTCAAAGCTTAAATAGAAATGACGGTGTTAAAAATAGTTTGACGGAATATGGCCAAGTAATTGTCGATGAATGCCACCATATTTCTGCATTTAGCTTTGAAAAGGTATTACAGCATGTTATGGCCAATTATGTTTACGGACTAACAGCTACGCCATCAAGGAAAGACGGATTGCACCCGATCATGAACATGCAATGTGGTCCGATTGTGTACAAGGTTAGCGCTAAAAAACAAGCGAAGGTTCGCCCATTCCAACATATTTTAATCCCAAGGCATACGTCATTCAAAAGTGCTTTAGAAGATGATGAGAAGAAAATGGTGGAGCTTGGTACAGAATTAGTAAATCATCAAAAGAGAAATGGATTGATATTTAATGATGTCTTAAAAGAGCTAGATAATCATTCGACACCTATTATTTTAACGGAAAGAATCGAGCATATCCGTACATTGGAGCAAATGTTTAAAGGATTTGTGAAAAACATTATTATCTTGAACGGTAATTTATCCGCTAAGCAAAAGCAGCAGCAATTAAATGCTTTAAACGAAATATCGGATCAAGAAACACTTATTATTGCGACGGGTAAATATATTGGGGAAGGCTTTGATAATGATCGTTTGGATTGTTTATTTCTTGTTTATCCTATTTCCTGGGAAGGAACGTTACAGCAATACGTAGGGCGGCTCCATCGACTACACCAAAATAAAACCGAGGTAAAAGTCTATGACTATGTTGATCATCAAGAGCCATTTTTACAATCAATGTACAAAAAACGGCTTAAAGGATATCATTCGATTGGATACAGAACGAAAGAGAAAAGTGCAAATGATCCAGAGCAAATGGAATTGTTTTAGTTGTTGATTGTAATATTAATATCTGAGTTGGACGATTATGTGAAATATTTTATTGAAGCCCATGAGATCACTATTCGTTTTCGGTATAGCAAGTGTTCATTTTTCTTAAATTAGATTATTAATTTTAAAGGCAATTTATATAGCTTATTTTTCGTTTTTAATAAAAAATGTGGTGTAATGATAGACCACAACTCAATCCTATCCTATGATCAAAAAAACCCCAAAGGATAGAGAAAGAAAAGCTAGCTGTTGAGGCATAAATATTTCAACTAGCCTCTTTTATAGAAGAGGCATTAAAAATATCACTGATATCATCATTCGTTGAAGGGAATCCACTAATGAAGATGATCTGGACATGTTCGATTCAGTAATAAGACTATTTCTTTTGCGCAGTATCAAGGTAGAAGGGTCTAGTGAGAAGTGTTCATAAGGGGATATATAAGACCTAGCCAGTAGCTAGGTCTTATAAGCTAGTTTAAAAGATTACTTATCTTATCTGGGGGATTGTACGGGCTAGTTGAAAAAGATCCCGGCTAATCGTATGTCCCTTTTGAAATACCAAGTTATTCATCAACACGTAATTAGTAAACTTTATCTCCATTAAAGATGGAGTTCTTAACGACAACATAGTCTACATGGCGAATCGACTCCAGCTTGTTGCCACCTGCATAAGAAATCGATGATTGTAGATCCTGCTCCATTTCCTTTAGCGTATCTGTAAGGGAGCCTTTATGCTCCACAAGCATTTTCTTTCCCTCTACATTTTTCCTTTCCCCTTTTTGAAATTCAGAGGCAGAGCCGAAATATTCCTTCAGCACCTTACCGTCCTTTTCAATCGTTTCGCCAGGGGATTCCTCATGTCCTGCGAATAATGAACCGATCATTACCATGGTTGCACCAAAGCGAATGGATTTCGCGATATCACCGTGTGTCCGGATGCCACCGTCGGCAATAATAGGCTTGCTTGCTGCTTTTGCACACCAACGAAGTGCCGCCAATTGCCAGCCACCTGTACCAAAGCCTGTTTTTATTTTAGTAATACATACTTTCCCAGGGCCGATTCCCACTTTTGTCGCATCAGCACCAGCATTTTCTAATTCTCTAACCGCCTCAGGTGTTCCAACGTTTCCAGCAATGACAAAGCTTTGAGGTACATGTTGTTTAATATGCTTGATCATTTTAATAACTGCTTCTGAATGACCATGAGCGATATCAATGGTGATATATTCTGGTGTTAGCTGCTCATCAGCTAGTTGCTTCACAAATCCATACTCTTCTTCTTTTACACCAACGCTAATCGAAGCAATTAGGCCTCGCGCTTGCATATCTTTGATAAAGGCAATACGCTTCTCTGGTTCGAAGCGGTGCATGATATAGAAGTAATCATTTTCTGCTAAAAACAAAGCAATCTTTTCATCTATGATCGTCTGCATATTTGCAGGAACGACTGGTAATTTAAAGGTGTTTCCACCTAACGTAACAGTTGTATCACATTCTGCACGGCTATTCACCATACATTTTGCAGGAATTAGCTGAATATCTTCGTAATCAAATACATTTTCCATGATTTACACCCCAAAATCCGAATGATTTTATATAATATATTATGATTGTTCGTCTATTAGTAATGTACCTCATTTTGTAGCAAAAGTCAAAATATAAAATGTAAAGGCTTAACTAATCAATACATGTCACCGATTAACGATGAAAAGAAGTATGATAAGCGCTTAAACCATACACTGTGTAGAAGGTATTATCCTTCTCCTAACAGAGAGGGCAGTAAGCGAGGCACGGTAGGGAAAAGAAAAATTCTCCCCATTCGCTGCATCTATTTTATTGACATAATATCAGTCTGCTTGGTGTTCTTTTAAACACAATAAATACTCCCTTCATAGTAGTAAGAGAATTTTTATTTTCTCTGTCTACGATAAAGGGAGCATATCACAATGGTTCGGATTATTATGTGAATAGAATACTTTTGTCAGATTCATTTTAATCAGGTTGAAAGTCAATGGCTCTTCTTTTTTTTAATGGAGTCAACAATAATGTGAAAAGCCATAGCTAAACCAAAAGCAAAAAATATAACAATAACTATGTTTAATAATACACTCCAAACATTATAGCTAAGTAAATAAGAAAATAACATAAACATAGGAACTATAAATATTAAGTCTAATAATCCTATTCTATTAAAAACACTATTTAAATGATTCAATTACAACACCCACTTAGGAAAGTATTTTACAAGCCTGTCTTTACCTCCATACGTATCGACTGTTGTTTGAAATAAATATTTACAAACTGCTCCTCCAGCAAAACTTATTTGCGTATCAAATTCTTTATTTCTAGGAAGGTCACGTAAATCCCTCTCTACCTTGCAAATTCTTTTTTTGAAAAATGGGCGAAAACCACATGACAAGAGTCTAGTAAACAAAAATTTTCATATAAAATCGATTGTAATGAAAACTGCGAATTTACTAAAATGACTAGTAGAGCTGTAGCGTTTATTGAAGGTGCCATTCTCAATAATAATTAGATAAGGAAACATAATAAATTAAAATGCAGCAACTTGATGTGAGAATGATATAATGGAAGTATGACAATCAAGAAATGAGGGTGATGAGGATGGATTTGAAGCGAATTGCTGTATTCTGTGGGTCAAGCGCTGGTCAGGACAGTGTTTATATAGAAAACGCAAAGCAACTAGGTGAAGCGATGGCAGCAAACAATAAAACCTTGGTATATGGCGGTGCCCAGGTCGGTTGTATGGGAGCTGTGGCAAATGCTGTGTTAGATCAAGGTGGCCAAGCGATTGGCGTAATCCCCCAAAAGCTAATGGATGTAGAAATTGCCCATGAGCATTTAACAGAGCTTCATGTAGTAGAAACGATGCATGAGCGTAAGGCAAAAATGGCAGATTTAGCCGATGGTTTTGTAGCATTACCAGGTGGAGCGGGAACGTTAGAGGAATGGTTCGAGGTGTTTACATGGGCACAATTAGGATATCATGATAAGCCAATCGCTTTATTGAATGTCAACGGCTTTTACGATCCACTAATTCAAATGCTAGACCATACAATTGATGAAGGATTTATGAAAAAGGAATATCGCGATATGATTATTGTTGCCGAAGAGCCAGCAGCATTAATTGATAAAATGAATCGTTATGAAGCTAGCTATGTAGTGAAATGGTAGAAAGAGAGGAAGGGAGCTGTCCGAAGAGATAGCTTCCCTTTTTACACTATTGGAATACACTAACCTTGTTCCTGGAGGTTCCGTCCATTCGTTAGTATCATCTGAGGCTGCGCATGACTGTTTCTCATAAGGCTATCGTATAATACAGTTGCTTTATTTGCAGCTGCTTGATGAGACATGAGGTTATGCTACATAGGTTGCTCTATAATACTAGACATGTAGCTTTAATCGCTTTTTTGCTTTCCGTTCTTCTGCGCTTACAGGAATGTGATTCTTTGCCTTTGCTAGACCATAGATGGGCATATTTCCATATATCGATTCATAGTGCCCTTTTGGAACAACATATGTTTCATGATAGATACCAACAGCATTCGTAGCGCTCGCCTTTTGATTAAATGCCCGCCAAGCAGCCAAATGCTTCTGCCCCCTTGCATAGTTCAACAAATGCTCTGTCGACTGCCAATATTGGATCATCACCGTTGTTCGTAAGCCGAAGTAATTCTCCATCGCTAGAAACCCTAACTCCTCTTGATGTGTATACAGCTCCTTAATCATGCCAGGCATTGCGGTAAAAACAGGAAGCCATTTGTGAACAGCCAGCCGACGATTAATCCGCATGCCAATTAGAAAGACAACCATATCCTCATCATTTTCTGTCGTATAGCGACCGTGAAAGATCTGTTTCCCCATCTTAATCCTCCTCCTGATTGATTTGTCCCTTGGTTACCTCACACCACTCCATGGTGGCTTTCGTCATCCGCTTGCCATAATCCAACGTGTACAGCCAATAGTTTGCATCCGCGCTTTCTAGGTGGCTGCCTTTGATCATTTGTTCGATGGATTGATAGGTTTCATAACGCTCCAGTAATTTTTGCTTGTAGTCCTGTAGTAGCGCTAAGGTATGCTCTGTACGCTGGTGGCGACTGAAGAAAAGCTTCAAAATGACTTCATTTCGCTCGACAGGAATCTGCTGAAGCGGCTGCTCCAGCCATTCCTGTAACGTTTTTTTACCTTCTGCGGTTAAGGTGTATTCTTTGCGATCTGGCTTCCCATCCTGAGCTGTCGTCGTAACGGTTGCTAACCCATCGGCTACTAGCTTTTTTAAGGTTGGATAAATCTGTCCATAGCTAATTTTCCAAAAGTGATTTAAGCTCTGATCGATCAATTGCTTTATCTCATACCCCGTACGACAATCTGTCGTTAATATTCCAAGCAATGCATAGGTGGTGTGATTGTAGGTTTTATTCATATTTGTTCATTCCTATCTATATGATATGTGTCATTTAGATATATAATACAAGAAAGAATTCAAGAGGACAAGTTAATTTTTGGAAGATTTATGTAAACTGCGAGGAGAATTTGTTATAGTAAAGAAAAAACGATGGGGTGTTGGGGATGAAGGTTATGCTATCAGCTATATTGGAAATCGTCCGTGTGCTTGTGGTTATAGTTTTCTTTTTTGCGTTAATCGGAATAGTTGTGAATGGTGTTTTTGAAAATACGACCAACCTAGATGTTCAAGAACTAATCGAGGACAATGGATATTTGTTCTTCTTTCGACTTCTTCAAGGAGTAGGGGTATTAGGGGTCATCTATATTTTGTATCGCAATAAGTATCAATTCTCAGGTTGGTATAGAGGAAAACAAATGCAGCGTTTATCGAAGCGAACAACAAGGATGTTACTTTGCATTAGCCTTGTTTGTATATTCGCACTATATGTTGTTGTTTGGTTGGTGGTGTAGTTTTTAATTGGTGAGTTGAAGGAAATGGGTTGTATGGTATTATGCTGAAATAAGGGATAGAAAAATTCGAAAAAGGAAGTTACGTATTATGAAAATTACGATTGTATCGGTCGGAAAATTAAAGGAAAAATACTTGAAGCAAGGTATTGACGAATACATGAAACGGTTAAACGCTTACGCCAAAGTGTCGATAAAAGAAGTAGCGGATGAAAAAGCACCAGAAAATATGAGCGAAGCAGAAATGCTGGAGGTCAAGGAGAGGGAAGGCGAGCGCATCTTATCACAGCTTTCCGCAGACACCTATGTCATCACACTAGAGATCAATGGCAGGATGCTAAGCTCAGAACAGCTTGCCAAGAAAATGGACGAGCTAGCTACATACGGTAAAAGTAAAATTGCCTTTGTCATCGGTGGGTCTTTAGGAATCAGTGAGGGAGTACAAAAACGAAGCGACTTAGCATTGTCCTTTTCAAAAATGACATTTCCTCATCAATTGATGCGCTTGGTATTGTTGGAGCAGGTTTATCGTGGGTTTCGGATTAATAGAGGTGAACCGTATCATAAGTAAATGAGGTTTTTTTATAAGAATTTTCGAAAGCGGGGTATTTATATGTCAGGTTACGAACTAGTAAAGGATTCATCTGTTAGTGAACCATCTAGTTTTTGGAGTTTTGTTTCATAAGTTTTAGCAGAAACGTATATAGAGAAATAAGAGTCTGTTATATCAATACTCTTATTTCTCTGATAAATATCATATGGGGTACCGTCAGGAAAATGATCTTAGCGTTGTAAATCCGCATTTTCCTGACGGTACCCCTAAAAAAAGTTATGATTTTAAATCAGATATTAAATAAAAGTAAACAACTATTCCTAATGGTATACATAAGTAAACAATCGGAGTCACCATGTATATAGGAATCGTACCTAAATAAGTAGTGCAAATGACGATCAATATTGAGATCAAGTGTTTTTTTAAGAGTTTATAACACAAAAAGCCTAGTATTCCTCCAATGATTGATAGAAAGATAATTGATACAATTATTGTAATTGCCATAAAATTCTCCTTCCACTGTAATATTTTGTATAATATGATTAATACAAATAACATAAGGGGTGTTTTAATGGGGATAAAAACTAATTATTCATTTGTTTTACTTCTAGTATTCACCTTGTTTTTTGCTTTCCAAAACAACAATGTCTCCGCAGAATCTACTAAGATATCTTCAGAAGAAATATCCGAAATTACTAAGCATATGAAAAAAGACGGCATCTCAGATAGTGATATTGAAAAGGTTATCCAAAAGATAAAAGCTGGGGAAACTTTAGATTCAACTAAGGCAATGCAAAGTAACGAAAAAATGTTTTTCTCTAATCAAGATATTTTAGAGAGTGATAATAATGGATTAATTTCTACTTTAGAAAATAGCGAACCCGTCACTAAAATGATTAAATATGATGATGGTTCTTATACAAAACTCCAAGTAGATGTTCTTGATGATATAATAGATAATAACACTATTAACAGAAAAATAGGAAATTTAGCTTCTAACGGAGTTTACAAAACAATAAAAGTGTGTATGCACCCTTATTGAGGAGTAGGTATCTATTCTCTTCTCTTCAACAGCAAAGAAGCCTTTGTTAGTCTTATAATAGGCACTGCCATTAAAGAATGTTTTAATGGACAGTTGACCATTACCTTCCCAGTAAAACTGTTTACCTTTTGCATGCAAAACAAAATTGGTAGAATCATTTTTTGTCATAATACATTCTCCATAATAGATAACTTATTTTCTTAGTAATATTATATATACAATAATGGAATTTTAAGTATGTTCATATATATTACCAATGAATTTGGAGACTAGCTAGTGAATTCATACTTTTCTTCCAAAATCAGGTTCTGTTAACGTAATCCCTTATAAAAGACTACTATCTATAAATACAAGCTAATCATGTATCTAATTTTGTACGTCCAAGCTCATATTCGCATGTTCTCTTACTTTTCGTTTTCCTTGTTAAAGAAAAACTGCACACCCAAAAGAAATATCCAAGGAAAATTGGCACGAATTCGTGTCATCACAGTATCCAAACAGCTTTGGGGGCTGATATCAAATACGGTTATATTCAACGAGAAGACCGAAATTTGTAATTTGGTTCCTTGTTCTTCTTGTAATAACCTACCAGTTAGTTTAAGTGAATTACTTCACAATACAACAAATCTTCGCAATAACATTATGGAAATAATTCGTTTCACAGTATCAGTCTACTACACCATACAAGAGTTAATCTTACCCATAAGCAATGGACTGGATGATTGGCTAAAAAACCATAATTTATTTTCAGTTCTCAAAAATAAAGTATGGTTTCACCAGAAGGGTGGAGTGGTGTACAATTCTGTCATTCTTTGGTACACTTTTTGTCTTTTAGTGGTCTTTAGTATGTCAGAAGTGGGTCATTTCAATGGCTGTATCACCACATAACCCTATCAAACCCTATCATTCAAACAAATCCAACTGCTCTGCCTGCCCTAACCGATCAATAACAGCTGGCTCATGATCCTGAAAATAAGCATGATGCAGCCATTTATCTGTTGTCATGACTTTTTTGCTTTCATCCTTTGACGCGCGTAATCGACAGCTATAAATAATCGGGAAGTAATCCTGCAGAAACTTGCCTTCTGCATGAGCTGTTAACGCAATGATTTGGAAGCCTAACTGCTCGGCGATAAAAAAGACTGGACTTAGAACATGATCACTTGATGCTTTGCCAAATGGATTATCTAAAATAACAGCACGGTCGGTTAAGTTGGCTTTTTTCTTTTCTGCTACATATTTTAATATGCCTAAGAAGAGCGTCATGTTTTTACTCCACTTTTCTCCTCCTGACCAGACATTGCTTTGCTCCCAGGAATAAGAGCGTGTAGAAATTTGATTATCATTGGTTACTTTACGGCAATGCACCTTCATCACATCGCGATCCATGACAACCTTGAGTAATTGCTTGGATTCCAGCCATTTTTCTAAATCCACACGAATCTTATTCATATCCTGATGCCCTTGCTCATTGTGGTATTTCTCACCATCTAATTGGTTAATGATCCACTCAGTATGATCACGAATGCGTAACTTACCGTCTTCTGGCTCCCATTTTGGAATCGAAAAGCTATAGATTGGCTTCCAGTTATCTACTTTCACTCTCGTTTTCTTTGGGATTTGCTCGAGTTCTTCAACTAATGTTTGCAAATGGGTATGAATTTGATTGATAAAAAGTTGAAGCTCTTCATCACTTTTGCGAATATGCTCATTGGCATATTTAGTGATTCGTTGAATGCTTGCGAACATATTCTGTTTAAAGGTGACGACTTCCTGATAGTCACGCTTCTGTTCGATTCCTTGAATCGTCATTTGTTGTAATTTTTTATCGGTAATTTTTGTTCGACAAAAGATACGGAACTGATCCCTAGCAAGACGGACAAGCTCGCTTTCGTCATCGACTAGATGCTTCATTTCTTTTAGCTTATCTGTCGCTTGTTTGGCAAAACGGTTGCGCTGGTATTGAAAATCAGTTGCTTCTTGTTCCGTTAACGTAATACTCGCAATTCCTGGTGCGTTAAAGTGATACCCTTCTATAAAATTCTCCAATAGCCTCTCCGCTTCATCAAGACTAGCTAACTCCTTGTTCACACGCTTGAACTCTTGATCGAGATAAGCTTTTTGCTTTTTTAGCTCGGTTTGTTCTTGTTGTAACTGTTCGTTAACAACGGTTAAGTCTTGCTCAAATCGCACTACTTCGTCATCAGGGAATCGTTTATAAAAGTCTTTATATGCTTCATTTAGTAACTCTTGTTTGACATGTAAATCTCGTTCAGTCGTTTGATAGGTTGCTCTAATTTCGGTTAATTCGCTTTTTGCTGTCTGTAATTGTCCGTGTAATCGGTCAATATACTGGTCACCATCAGCTGGGAATACTTCTGTTTTATCAACGGATGGGAAAGCTTGTTCAATTTCGTCCATCCGTTCTGTAGTCGTCTCGATCCGCTGCTGTTCGGTTTCTTGTTTCGCTTCCCATTCACCGGTTTGACGTGTGATCTTTTCTTTCTGTAGCTGTAATTCTTTGCGTTTTGATTTCAGACTGGTGATCCTTTCATCTGTGAACGTTGCTGGTAATGTTGCTACTTCCTGATATTGCTCTTCACTGGTGATTACTTCTTGTTTCATCTCTAGATCACGAATACGGTCGTTTAACAGATCGACATCTTCTTGATAACGAGTCATCGATCGTTTCGTCTGCTTGATTTTCTGCGCTAGTTCCTGTTGTTGTTCTTGGTATGTGTCAACTTCCTGCTGATGCTGGGAGATTTCCTTTTGGAAGCTTACATATTGCTGGCCATCTCGCAGTTTTGATTCGATTCCGGTGCGCTCAGCCTCTGCTTCTTCTGCTCTGTTACGATATTTATCGATGGTTGCTTGATGATCCGTAATTTGTTTGTCTGTTTGCTCGATCTTGGCTGCTAGATTTTCCTGCTCTGTTTGCAGACTGTGTAACTGCTCTTGCCAGTCTTCTACCTGCTCAAAAGGATATTTCCTTAAAAACTGGCGGAATTGTGTCAACGCTTGCTCCCAGCTTTTCAGCTCGATCTCAACGTTTTCTCTTGTTGTTGTGATCTCGCCAGCATGACGTTTTAATTGCTGTTTCCACGCGATAAACGTTTCGGAGTCTATGTTGTCACGCCAATGATTCGGGACGATCCAGTTGCCTTTTTCGATATCCGTTATAGCGGTTGCTTCTTCTGTCGTCACCACCATCACCGGCAAGATAAAGCGATCGGAAACCTGTTCTAAACGCTTGATTAATCGGGGCTTTGCCTTTGTCGTTGTCACCAAAATACTCGGCCATAACGTCGCCTGCTTTAACAATGCCTGCTGCTCTTCTGGTAGCTGATTGAGATAATTCACACCTGTTTCCAGATAATCGAGTTGATTCTTCCATAGCTCGATTTGTTCGGAGAGGAATGGATCACTGAAGAAAGTCTCTTGCTCCCCGTAGTCATCAACATAGCGTAACGAAACCCGCTCCTTATCCAACCATTTCTTGCGCTCGATTCGTTGTTTTTCAATATAGTTTTCGAGCTGACCTTCGATCGATTGCTGCTGTAAGTGAATACCTGCAACATCCTGCCAAGCACTTCTTAATATCGCCAGAGACTCGACCAATTGTTGCTCTTCATCTGACATCGCCTGTAACTGCTGTTCGACACGCTGTATTTGTAAAGCTTGTTCTTGGAAATTCTTTTGTAAGTGATTTCTTTCTTGCTGCTTTTCGTCTACTTCACGCGCCAATCGTTTGCTTTCTGTTTTCAAGTGAACCAATTCATCATCTAACACTTGGTAACGAGCTTGCCATTTTGGTAATAGCTCTTCAATTGTTTCCTGTTCTGGATTCGCGAGCAGTGCTTGACGCAAGCGATTACTATCTTTTTCACGAGTTTCGATAAAAGATTGAAGCTTGTTTACCATGCTATTCCACTGTTGCTCCGTTTGCTCATGGTTGGTGAGTTGTTTCTCTAAGGTTTTGATTTGCTCTTGTAATGGGTTCTTTTCCCGTTGTAAGTCTTGTTGTTGCTTGTTAATGTCATCGATTTGAGCTTGATAGGCACCATGTAAGGCTTGCTCTACTTTTGTCAGCTGATCCTTTAACATCTCGATATCTGCTTCCTTTTCGAACGAAGCAATTTGATCTTGGATAAAGGATAAGGATTCATTTGCTGCTTGTTGTTGTTTGGCAAATTTGGCATACCTTAATGCTGCATAACGCCCTTCGATATCGGCTACTGTTGTTTTTTGCTCTTGTAAAAGCAGACTTGCGTTTTGGTAGTCCTTGTCGATTTGCTGTTTTTCTGCTTCTTTTGCGGCAATTGTACTGGAAGCGATTTTTACTTCGTGTTGATCAGTATCATCCTGCCAGCTCATTATTTTTGCTTCAATCGCTTCTTTTTCTGTTAAAAAGGTCTGTTTGTCTGCTTTGGTTTGTTCCCAGATTCCTTTGGTTCGTTGCTTCGCCTCGAGCAATTGTTGCTCTTTCGTATGAAGACGCTCAAAAGCAGTCGTATAGCCGACTAATTCATCCTGGATCTTCTGGTTTTCAGCAATCGTTTCTTTTAACTTTTGATAATTTTTAAAGCTTTCATACCGTTGCTCAAACAAATCAGCAAAAAGGATAGGATTATGACCAGCCATCGCGCTTTCTACGGTTGGAATTAGCAAGCGATCAAACAGCTGATTTGTCGTTTTACACGCTTCAAAGAAGGCTTCAACACCACCTTCTGAACTATTGATTTTGACAATGTTCTCCCACTCGCTGGCAATAATCTGATAGTTGTCTTCAATGTATTGGCGATACTCTTTAATCGTGGCAAAGGTATTCGCTGACAAAGATTTCTCCTTCATCATACTATAGTAATCTTGTATTTCCCCGCGCTCAGCAGGACGCTTACCACCTTGCACCTCACGGACGAAAGGGATCTCCTCAATCGCATGGGGATCACCATGCTGATATTCATAGACATAACGGAGCGAATCGACGCCATGCTTATTCATAAAAAGGGTGACAGCTGTCACGACGTAACGCCTTGGTTTGTCATTAATGATCCATTCGACCGCAATATGGGCAGGCGCGCTTTCTAATGTTAATGTTTTGCCGATTTTGCGACTAGCGAGCTCTGTGTGTGGTAGCATTGCCTGTAGTGCTGTTTGAATCAACACCGTTTTACCGCCACCATTTTCTAATAGAATTGCCCCATTGTAGCCATCAAATAAAAATAATTCATCATTATAACGTTTATTGCCTTCCTCATAGATGACATTGGCTAAGCGAATTTTACTAATCGTTGGCATCTGTATTCTCTCCCTCCATCTCATAGATGAATGTAAGGATTCCTTTGTTATATTCCACTTCCATAAAATAGCGCTGGATAATGGTTTGCGCTTTATCAGTTAAGGTTATTTCTTGATTTCCAAGGGCTTTGACTAAATCTTGATCAAGTAAAAAACGCTTCACAGTATCGATAAAGCTATAGCGACTAATCGTATTACCTGTTTGACGTTTGGCACTCTCTTTCACATCATTCATATCATTCCATTTATCGACTATTTGGCGCCAGTTATAGGAGAATTCACGCTCTTTTTCCTTTAAAACTTCTTCTTCTAAGGCCTGCAATTGCTCAATCCGTTCCTGAATCTGGTGCATCCACTCCTCGATCCGTAAGAAATCACGTGTCGGGCGTGCGCTTTGATAAGAATTATAGAAGCTACCAAACAAAATGATCGTCGTAAAATACAGTAAGTAAATATCTGCATTAGTAGCGCCAGAACGCAAATAATGGCGTTTAATCCAGTCATTACTAACATGAAAGCTCGACAATTTCGTCTCAGGAATTAAATATAAATGTTCACTCGTATTCACGATAACAGCATCTACTTCTTTTGCATATAAATCTAGTAAACTACGAATATCATCGTCGGCTCGATATAGCTGGACCGCTTCTTGATCTGTAACAGACGTACGCGCTAATTTCGTATAAATACGAAAGGCTTCGATTACCTTTTCCTCACTGTAATGCACTATGACTCCTCCAATCGGATCACCATCTCTTGAATGGAATAACGTTTATAACGATTTAAAATGGCTTTCTCTTCGGTAATAACTAAACGATTATCACCAAGGATGTACAATGCTTCGGTTAATAGCGATTTACCATCCTCGTCATGCTCCATATCACCACGCGTTATCGGTGAACGCTGATGTAAGATTAACCAAAATTCATAAAAAGACCTTGATGCGTACAGTTGGGCTTGATTGGTCTCGGTTAAATAGTCAAAAAAGGCAGATAGTCTGATTTCTCGCATCTTACTTAAAACAGATAATAATTCTTCCATTAGTTTTTTATATAGTTTTCTTAACGCTTTTGCTCTAGCATCGATTTCCTCATCACTTTCCGCTTCAGGCATTGTCGTCGTTTGATCTGCTTGTTGATCTTCGACAATAGTTTGATCAGCAAAAAGTGTTAGTGGTGACCAGGTTCGTTCTTCCTCTACTTTTAAGAACGGATGGAGCACACCTTTCATCGTTTCCAGTGGCAACGGCACCGAAATAATATGCGAGGTAATTTCATGATCGAAATTAAACGCTTCAATTCCCGTGTAATACAACGACTCTTGCGCTGTAATTAAGGTCGTATTTTTTAATGATAAGGTCTGTTCTAGTAGTCTCGAATGATCGTAGTGAACCGCCTCTAGCTCTCTAGTGATCGTCAAAATTAAATCATACGTTTTTTGTTCTTTGCGATGAATATCTTTCGCATAGAGCCTGTCCTTCGTTTCTTTCACAAATTGGCGCAACTCTTTAAATTCATCATCTTCACGCTGCAAACGACTGTAACTATCATTTAATAACTCTTTATAACGATCAAACGTTTCTTCTGAAACAATACTGCGTTGAATTTCCTGTTTGAGTGCTAGCATCCGCTCATCAATACTTTCTACTGCGACACGCATTTCATTGACTTGTCTTAATGCCCCATTGAACTCGCCGCGCTCTAATTGTTTACGAAGCATCAATTGATTAATCGATAATTGAAATTCACTATAGAACTCTTTTGTAGCAAAGACAAGTTCCAAGCCATCATCGTCTAACGTATAAAACTGTTCATTTGTCGTTGGATTAAAATTATTCGTTTTGAGAATCGAATATTCGAGCTGTTCGTCTTGACCTGTTTCCCAGTTATAGAAGGAATAGGTTCGCTTGACCCCTGTCCCTGGACGAAAATTATCGATCAGACTACTAGCAAGACGAGAATAATCACTTGCTTGTAACTGATACTGTTCTGCCGTCACTTCTTGAATAAAGACAGCTAACTGCTTGACCCCTGTTTTATAGTGACGCATCACTTTTTGTTCAAAGAAAAATAGTAACGTTAATAGTCCTAAACCCTTCATATCAATTAACTTACCATTCTCATCCTTTTCCCGTTTACGTTCTAAATCCGTTAAGGGATCAAATAACGCCAGACGACGAATCCGTTCCTGATAGCCTGCTGTAATCGTTGCTATATCATGTCGTTCCAATTTGATCCCTCCCATATTTGTTGTAATTCCTTTGTTCTTAATGTTTCTTGTGGGTAATAATAGCCTTCAGCGAGTAATCGCTTGATTTGACGCTGCTCTTGTTGATCGAACCACTGTAAAAAGGCATCCTCTGCTCCCTCACGCTTTCTTTGATATGCTTTACCTTGCGCAGGCTGTTTTGCCAAGCAAGCTCGGTAAAAAGGAAACGCTAAACGTAGTTCGATTTTGTTCGCCAAACTATGCCAGATCGATATCCCCTCACGGTCGATATCACCAAAATAAAAGAAGTGGTGGTCAGCAGTGATTGGATATTGCTGATTAAATTGCTCGATACTCTGTATGATCGTTTTGCCACTTCCATAAATCAAGGTGGCAAAGGCTGTTTGTTTGATGGCTGGCAATAGACCTTGATAGGTGGTTTTATTCTCAACAATTAAATGGAGTTGTTTGGGCTCTTGTACTTGATTGGGATTAATCGCATATTTTAATGGTTCTGATACAGGCATTATTTTCATTTTATCGAATAGGTGAACCCGTTCTAATAATTCTTTACCTTTTTTCTCAGTTATCCATTTCTCATCACCAGCAATCTCATAGCTTCTTTCTGGTGTTGGAATCGCTTCTGTAGGAAAACCATTTGTTCGTATATATTGATCTATTTGTCGTAAGTAGGGTAAATCCTTCTGCCACTGTTTCGGATCATGTTGATAGTAATAGTCAAGGTTTATTTCACGATGGAATTGAATACGGTACTGTTGTAAGAGGTGGTGATGCGCTTGTTTTAACTTCGCTTTTTGAATACGATAATGCAAGGCGACAGAAGGTTTTCTAGGTGAACGCCCTTTGCTTTTCACCATCGCTAAAATGCCCGCTTCTTCTAAAGCAAGCACTTCTTCAGCAAAAGCTTCATAGCTATCGAAAAAAGGTGATGATAATTCTTGTAGTTGATTAATATCGATTGTTTTCTTTGGATATAAAGCAAGTGCTTCTTTTAGTTCTTTCATATTTTTCATCCTATGTGTTGAGATATGTCTTATTTTATCATATCGGGGGCAGGGGATGGGGTGGGACAACTTATGAGTTTTATTACTGAAATAATAAGGTAATTGGTAAATAGTGTGGAAAAATCAGCACCATAAATATTTTCATACACCCATTTATAACCAGTTTGTGACCAATCTGGGAATTGATCAGCTAACAATTTTCCGAAAATAACTTCAACCTCTCGAATTTCTTTTTAACTTTACGATAGCCTTGAATAAGCAAAATCTTTGCTCTAAGGGCTTCAAAAAAGTAACCACGACAACAATGGTTCATTGTCTTAATTAAAAGATTCAAGGACTCTGTATAGGTGTTTATAATGGGAGAATTGAAATAGTTTAGTATCTCTTCTTCCCAATTATTCATTGGCTTAATTAGATCTTCAAAAATAGGTCATTAATTTTTTAGGAACATTTGAAAGCATGGCTTTATTTGAACAAGGCATATGGGTATACGGAAGAGAATTATTTGGAGGAAATCACTAAAACAGCGAAGCAAAACTATAAAAAGAAAGTCGAGCGAAAAGAAAAGGTGAAGAGTACTTTACTCCTCACCGACTGCAAAAGATGCAAAAAAGCCTGGAATGCAACCTTTGAGACATTTTAATATACGGGAAAGCCGTATGCCTTAATATGGCATGTACGGTTTGATAAGGGGGAAGATATGAGAGTGTTTTCCCTACTTTATTGTATAGGGATAATCTAAATTCATTTCTGCATTTGTTCAAGGACGCAGGGTTTCCTATGGCTTCTTTTTATTAAGGAAATAGGTCTTGCCATGATATCGGAACCGAAAGATATATTCAGGATAGGATGTATCGAATATAGTCATTTGCGGCTGTTTCCTAATACCACCAGCCCTGCAGAATATTTGCAAGTTGGCCAGGTGTGATATGAGTTGTTTCGACCTCATTAGTGAAAGGATAATTAACGAAACATTAGCTGATCCGCGTATGCAATAAACAAGCTATATCACTAAGATATTAAATTGCCTTTTGTGTAATTCATATACTGATTATCTTTGCCCATGATCCCCCTCTTTTCTGGAGATATGCAGGTACAAAAAAGATTCCGCAACTTGAAAAAAATGTGTACAATATGCAGGGGTATATGTGGACACATAAATAACATACCCATAGCTTAAGTTATTAATAAACGCTTATGAAATTAAGGAGTATAACATGAGAAAACGTGGTATCACCGTTAAATTATTCGCTGTGACAGCTTTATTCTTTTTGGTGTTTTATGCCATGATTATGATATTTCAGTTATTATTTTTTGATCGATTTTATCAGCATCATAAAACAAAAGAAGCAGCAAAGCACATACATCAGTTAGCAGAAGCTTATGAGAAAAATTCCTGGAGCGAAGAGGAACTGACAAAACAGACACTCTCTTACATGAGAGAGACCAAAAGTCCGTTGACGATTGTGGACGCAGAAGGTTTTCAGCTGGTGCAGGATCCGTTTAACATCATGCTGGAAACAGAAGACGGCAAAATTGTGGAAATATCGCTCTCCTTACTCGTCACAGATTACGGAAAACAGCTGCGCGCATTACATATCGCAAAAGGAGATACATTGATTGTGCAAGGAGAAGCAGATGCCACGGTTCCTTCCGTCATTTATCCATCTGTTATTACAAAGAATACGTCTAGTGTCGGTGAAGATCTGGTCGATAATGAAGTGACAATCGAAGGGGAAGTAAAAAGCATTTCGCTGCCTAAGGCTGGGATGTGGAATAGGGGGATCGGACTTCTCTATGATGCACTGGTGGAATGGTTCCCGCTTGAGAAGGCGCAGATAAAGCAGCTTTCTAAAGGGGAGAGCCTGCAGCTGGACTGGGTAGAGTCATGGAGTGGAAAACATAATTTAGTACTAATTGAGCCGTTTGAGAAAGATGGAGAAATGCAATTTATGTTCTCTGTCACATCACTTCAGGAAATTAGAGACACTAATGAATCACTTCAAGTATTTTATGTATATATAGGAATCGCAGGCTTTATACTCATCCTATTGCTGTCGCTATTCTACTCACGTCTTGTTAGCAGACCGCTGATTAAGCTGAATGAAATGGCAAAAAAAATGGTGCATCTGGACTTCTCATCAGCAAAGCCGATTAAGCAGAAGGATGAACTTGGAAGCCTTTCAAACAATATGCTGGTTATGGCACAAAATCTCGATGTCGCATTAAATGATTTGAAACAAGCGAATGGAAAGCTAAAGCAGGATATGGAAAAGCGCGAGCAGATGGAGAAGGAGCAGCGCGAGTTTTTTGAGCATGCATCACATGAATTAAAGACACCGCTCAGCATTGTCAAAAGCTTCGCAGAGGGGCTGCAGGATGGTGTCAGTCCGGATAAGCGAGATCACTATATTGAAGTAATTATTGAAGAGTCGGACAAGATGGAAGTGCTGATCAAGGATATGCTGGATTTGGCTAAGTTGGAAAACGGTGCAATCCGATTAAGAAAAACATCTTTTCTACTTAGTGAAATGATTGAGAGCTTGGCAAATAAACTATTTTGTATCGCGAAAGAGAAAAATGTCATAATTGAAATCATGCCGAAGAATGAACAGCCTGTTTTGGCGGATTATGAGTGGATGGAACGAGTAATGCAAAATCTCCTTATCAATGCTGTCCGGCACAGTGAGAGCGATTCTGTCATTTCGATTCGAATCGAATTAGATCAAGAAAACGGTGACAGTGTATTCTTAATTGAAAACAAAGGCAAGCAAATACCGGAAGAGCAGCTGGATGAGATCTGGAAACGTTTCTATCGGACCGAATCCTCTCGAAGCCGAATGACAGGCGGTACAGGATTGGGGCTAGCTATCGTCCAGCAAATTCTAGACCTGCATGCATTTCATTACGGAGCGGAAAACATGCCTGACGGTGTGCGTTTCTATGTTCGTTTCAAATAATGGGATAAATTACTTATTAGGACACATAAAAGACATATAACCTTGTTAATTTATGTATATAGAGTGGAAGGAAGATTCACGATGGGAAAGACAGTGTTGCTTGTCGAGGATGAAGTAAGAATCCGAGAAGTTGTAGCCGATTACTTCAAACAGGACGGCTGGGAAGTGTATGAAACGGATAATGGTAGCAGTGCTATCGATTGGTATGATGCGGTTTATCCGGATTTAGTCATTCTCGATATCATGATGCCGCAAATGGATGGATTTGCTGTTATCAGGCAGGTGCGAAAGAGATCTGGCGTACCAATCATTTTGCTGACAGCGAGATCTAGTGACGATGATAAAATTCATGGGTTTGAACTTGGAGCCGACGAGTATGTAACCAAGCCATTTAGTCCGAAAGTGCTAGTCGCACGTGCTAATTCTTTAATGAAACGCGCAACCGAACATTACCTGCCCACTGGTCATATGATCAGCTTCGGTCAAGCAATCGTTAATATGAAGTCCCATCAGCTTCAGCTTGAGGGCAAACAAGTAGAATTGACGCCAAAAGAATATGAATTATTGGTGTTCTTGCTTCACCATAAAAATAACGTCCTTTCACGTGAGGCAATTTTGAATCACGTATGGGGGTTGGACTTCGATGGTGATATTCGCGTTGTCGATACACATATTAAAAAGCTGAGAGCTAAGCTAAGCTGTGAATCACATCACATCAAGACTGTTATTGGAACCGGCTATAAATTTGAATAAAAGGAAGAGAAAAGATGAATAAACTCAAGCAGCTGTATGCGCACACTGGTGTCCGTTTTGCTTTGCATACTTGTTTTTATCTGGCAATTCTTGTCACCTTGTTTTTGATGTACGGCTTCCATACGGCCAATACAGGCAACTATATTTATAATGATTTCTAAATGGAGAAGATAATAACATGAAACTTTTAACACGTATTGCACAGCATGCGGCAAGCAACCCGGAACAGACGGCATTTCGTACAGAGGACCAGGTGCTGAACTACGAATTGCTTTGGGACAGGTCGAGCAGACTGGCAAGCTTCATACATGCCAGGCAGCTCGGGCGGCAGACGCCAATTGTTGTATATGGCCATATGGGAACCGATATACCGGTATCTTTCCTCGCCTGTGTGCAGGCTGGCCACCCTTATATACCGGTAGATGCATCCATTCCAATGGAACGGATGCGCTATATCATGGAAAAATCCGGTGCAGAATTAGTAATTAATACAACAGATAGCAGCCTGGAATTTGATAATATCGCTGTTTTACACGTGTCAGCACTGCAGCTGGAAACAGTAGAGCCTATTGGTGATCAATATTGGGTCCAGCCTGATGAAGTTTTTTATATCATTTATACATCCGGCAGTACGGGAAATCCAAAAGGTGTTCAAATAACCGCTGCAAATCTGCAGTCATTTACTAACTGGATGACAGGTGACTTTCCGTTAGAGCAAGGAAAAGTGTTCTTGAATCAGGCACCGTTTTCATTTGATTTGTCTGTCATGGACTTTTATCCAGCGTTGCAAAGTGGCGGTTCGGTTCATGCATTGGAGAAAGATGTAATCAATAAGCCAAAGCTTTTGTTTGAGAACTTGAGTCGCTCGGCATTGCAAATTTGGACATCGACGCCATCCTTCGTACAAATGTGTTTTCCGAATCCGGACTTTAATGAAAAAATGCTTCCTGAGCTTGAGGTATTCCTGTTCTGTGGTGAGGTACTGCCGTTAGCTGTAGCCAAAGAGCTGAAAAAACGTTTTCCGAGAGCGAGAATCTTTAATACATACGGACCTACAGAAGCAACGGTTGCTGTGACGTCTGTTGAAATTACGGAAGAATTGCTCGCGAAAGAGAAGGCATTGCCGGTTGGCTATCCAAAGCCCGATATGCGTATTCTCGTTGTGGACGAATCGGGAAATCTGTTACCTGAAGGTGAAAAAGGGGAGCTTATCCTTGCAGGGCCAAGTGTGTCAAAGGGCTATCTGGGTGAGCCGCTGCTGACAGAAAATGCATTCGGCATTATAAACGGAATGAACGCCTATCGTACTGGAGATGCCGGCTTTATTCAGGACGGCTTGGTGTATTGCCAAGGCAGACTGGATTATCAAATCAAGCTGCACGGCTACCGGATGGAGCTGGAAGAGATTGAATTCCACCTTAATCAATCTGATTATATTAAGGCTGCCATTGTTATCCCTCATGCGCCAAACGAGGAAATTGAATACTTGATTGCGGCAGTGGTACCAGCCGATCATGACTTTGAGAAGGAATACAAGCTGACAGCTGCTATTCGAAAAGATCTTGCTTTGCGCTTGCCGGCATATATGATCCCGCGGAAGTTCACGTATCATACTGCTATTCCAATGACGATGAATGGGAAAGTAGACCGTAAGAAAATGAAGAAAGAGGTATTCGCATGACCCCGTATAGTTCTTTCCTTTTCTTTATCATTCTAGGTATTTTGCTACTGCCGACGATGATTCTCGGCACAATGGGTAAGCGGCTGCGGTATTACAATGTGTTCGTCACCATTGTTGTATTGGCTATTATATTTTCAGGAGGGGACGCAGGCTTCTTCTCGTTAGTAGCCTTCACCATTCTTCAGGTTGTACTGGTCAAAGGCTATATTACTTATCGACAGACAAAGAATAGCAGCCTCGTATTCTATGTAATAAGTTTTCTATCGATCCTGCCTTTGATTTTATCCAAGGTTTTGCCGATTTTAGCAGTGGATAACTGGGCAAGCTTTCTGGGTATTTCCTATCTGACATTCCGAGCTGTTCAAATCATTATTGAAACAAGAGATGGATTGATTAAGGAGCAGCTCTCGATTTTTCAGCTTGTCAATTTTATGCTGTTTTATCCAACAATTTCATCAGGTCCGATTGATCGCTTCCGCCGATTTCAAAAGGATGAAGAAAAGCATTGGACACCGGAGGAGTACAAGGAACTGCTTTATAAAGGGATTAACAAAATCTTCCTTGGTTTTTTGTATAAATTTATAATCGGCTACAGCATCAATACGTACTTCATTATGAATCTAGAATATATAGCGGATTACAAGTTTATCTATCATCTGTTGTATATGTACAGCTATAGCTTGTACCTGTTCTTCGACTTTGCCGGCTATACGGCGTTTGCAGTCGGAGTCAGTTATATGATGGGAATCCGGTCACCGGAGAACTTTAATAAGCCATTCATCAGCCGCAACATCAAGGATTTCTGGAATCGATGGCATATGTCACTGTCGTTCTGGTTCCGTGACTATGTGTTCATGCGCTTCGTCTTTTTAATGAAGAAGAAAAAATGGATACAGAACAAAATGCTCGTCTCGAATCTAGGTTATATTCTGCTGTTCCTGCTAATGGGAGTATGGCATGGTTTAGCGATTCAGTACATCATTTATGGAGCATATCATGCCTCGATGATGGCCGGATTTAATTTCTTCGAGACCTGGAATAAAAAACATAAACGCTGGCCAACAGGAAGAGCGATGACAATTGTGTCTATCGTTATCACTTTCCATGTCGTTTGTTTCGGTTTTTATCTGTTTTCTGGCAGACCATTTCAATAAAAGGGGAATATGAATATGAATTTTAAAGAAAAAGTACTACAGGTTATTGCAGAAGTTTGTGAAGATGATGTTGTGAAAGAAGAGCATGATTTGGATATATTCGACGCAGGACTGATTGATTCATTTGCGACAGTAGAATTACTTGTTCAATTCGAGGAGCAGCTTGATATCAATGTACCGATTACGGAGTTCGATCGAGATACATGGAATACACCAAATGCTATCGTTGATCGTCTGAATGAGTTGAAATAATGAAGAAGAAGTATTTTTTTGGACCAATCATTCTTGCATTGGTCCTGTTTGCCGGGGTAGTACTCGTACCCGTATCATGGCTTGCTAAGTTAGTTCCGGAGGATCGTTTGGAGGAATCGGCTACCAGTCTGGAGTCAAATATGTTCCAAGGAACATATTTGCAAAGTGAAATGCTCAAACATTCGACGTATGTTCCAATCTATGGTTCTTCCGAATTGTCGCGCTGGGATCCATTCCATCCATCAAATTATTTCGAAATGAATGCCGCTGTCTTTACACCTTATTTAATAGGAAAAGGCGGGATGACCTCTATTATTCATGATTTAAACTTTGCCACGCATGCTGATCAATTGAAGAACAAGCAGATGGTCATCATCGTATCGCCGCAATGGTTTGTAAAGCATGGTACAGACGAGCAGCATTTTGCACCCAACTATTCCGCTCTGCAAGCCTACCAGCTTCCTTTTAATAAGGAAGTGGACGAGCAAGTGAAACGAAAATTGATGCAACGCCTGATAACGTATGATGCGGTTAAGAACGACACGATACTTTATCAGCTTTATGATGCTTATTTGAATGACAAAAAGGTTAAGTTTAATATTTTTTCAGTTTCTGCAAAGGCTTATATATCCTTACTTAAGAAAAAGGATCTGTATTTCACACTTCTGAAGGATAAACCAACTAATCGGCATCAGTCAAACGAAGTGAAGGACAAGACGTGGGAAGAACTGCAGGCACAAGCTGATGCTTATGGCGAGAAACGGACACAGCATTCCAAATTTTATATTGATGACAACGTGTATAAGTATAGGAAGCATTATATCAAGGGAATGAAAGGAAAGAATAAAGGACATTCCTATGCAGAATCACTTGAGTATGAAGATTTCCAGCTGATGCTTGATATTCTCAAGGAAGCTAATGCCGACCCTCTTTTTGTCATTATACCTGTGAATGGGGCGTATTATGACTACACAGGCTTCCCCGAAAAAGGACGGCAAGAATACTACACTCGTATAAAGAAGCAAATTAATGATAGTGGCTTTACTTACGCCGATTATTCCGACCATGAATACGACCCTCATTTTATGCGTGATACGATTCATATTGGCTGGAAAGGCTGGGTTTATTTAAATGAGGATATGCAGAAGTTCCTTGAATAGCACTAGGACGATTCACCTAATAGGTGGGTCGTTTTTGGTTTGCCCAGCATGGGCGGACTCTAAGGAGGGAAGTCTTCAGTACGACCTTGTAGCGGTACGTACTTAGTCAAAAGTAAGGGTGTCCATGGGTGACGTGGAATTTGCAGGAAGCTCGAGGCAAATCTCTGGTCTGACGAATAGAAAGCATATAGGAGGCAACGTATGAGACGATTTCGAGACAATCTAAACAAGCGAGCATATGTAGATCCATTAAAAACAAGGAGGATAAACGGTTGATGGTCAATTCAAAGGTCCCTTTAGGAATTCGTTGGTAAAGTGCCCTCATAGGACGAAATTAAAACCGCCCGTAAAAACAGGCGGCTAGTTACTTCAGTTCCCATAGTTGAGTTTTATACCATCCATGAGAAAGTATTGTATCTAGTATCTAAACTTATTGAAGCTCACTTAATTCTACCGTGCGATTTTCCTTCCAGGAAATTTTAGCAGCCTTTGCTAATAACTCAGCCTGTAATCCATCCTCGAATTTAGCTACAACTGGTTTATCTTCTAAAATAGATTGTGCAAAATCATGAATCTCAGCGATGTATCCTTCATTATAACGCTCAAGGAAGAAATACATTGGCTTATCTTCCGTAACAGAAGCATTTGTGCTTACTTTAACATTTGTCGGCTTCTGATTTTCAACTTGGACCATTCCGTTGTTGCCGAATACTTCGATCCGTTGATCATATCCATATACTGCTTGGCGACTGTTATCAATAACTCCCAGCGAATCATCTGCAAAGGTAAGTGTAATAATTGCCGTATCAACATCATCATTACGTGAAAAACAATCATTCACCAGAGAAGAAGCTTTTACTGTAATATTTTTAACATCCTGTCCAGATAAGTAGCGAATCATATCGAAATCGTGAATTGCCATATCGATAAATAATCCTCCGGAGCGTTTTATATATTCTTCTGGTGGAGCTTCTGGGTCACGAGAAGTGATTTTAATAACATGTGGTGTACCAATGTCACCATTGCGAACAACATCATGTGCTTTTTTGAAATGTGTATCGAAGCGACGGTTAAATCCTACTTGGAATTTTACGCCTGTTTGTTTAATCACTTGTAAGGTCTCTTTTGTTTTCTCGATATCAAAGCTGATTGGCTTTTCACAGAAAATATGTTTATGGTTCCTTGCAGCTTTTGTAATAAAATCAATATGTGTATCAGTGCTTGAGCAGATAAACACAGCATCAATTTCCGGATCATTCAGAATATCATCCGCATTCTCTGTGATAATAGGAACTGCTTTTAAATAATCTATATCGCTTAAGTGATTAGTGTCTACATCTGAAATAGCTTTTAGCTGATAATGCTCGGATAGAAGAATGTTTTTGGCATGCAGCTTTCCGATACGTCCGGCACCAATGATGCCTACAACTACTTTTGACATAAATTAATTCCCCCAAGTCGGTAACTGTCTATATGTAGAGGCAGTCATGTTATTTATGAAACGTTTATTTCTATTATAATGCTTTGTTGGAAGTACCAAATAAATGTATTTTCTCTGCTACTACCCTTTCAATGGCACTCATCCCTGTTTGCATGATTTCCGGGATATTATGTGAATCTGGATGTAGTTCCAAATATTTACGTACTGCTTTTGTCCAAGCTTGATTACATTCGGTATTTACATTGATTTTTGCATGACCATATTCAATTGCTTTAACAATTTGATGTGAAGGTATTCCAGATCCTCCATGCAGGGCTAATGGAATTATATTCAAATTTGTGGAAATCTCCTGCATTAAATCAAACGCCAATTTAGGCTCGCCTTGATATATGCCATGAACAGATCCAAGCGCTGCTGCAAGCAAGTCTACTCCAGTTTCTTCTACAAGCTGATAGCATTCCTTGGGATCTGCATACTTAATACCAGAAGTTATTCCGTCCTCTGTACCTCCTACAGAACCGATTTCTGCTTCAACAGATACATTCTGCTTTTTGGCGTAATCGACAACTTCTTTCGTGTTAGCAATGTTTTCTTCCAAGGGCAACTTTGAACCGTCGTACATTACCGAACTGTATCCTGCGTCAACTGCTTCTATACAGCGTTCTACAGATAGTCCGTGGTCGAGATGTAGAACAACAGGTACAGTGATTCCCATTTCTTCAACCATTTTTTTAGTTGTGGTAGCAATCAATTTAAATCCGCCAAGATAATCAACAATTCGATCCGTAGAAGCTAGAATAACGGGAGACTTTTCTCTTTCTGCTACACGTAGGGTTGCTTCTGCCCATTGGAAATTATTTATGTTAAACTGGCCAATAGCATAGTGATTTTTCTTTGCTTCAGGCATCAGTTCTTTTAATGATACAAGCGACATACTTTAACCTCAATTCTTGATAGACTATATCCAGATGTCCACTTCAGCATATGGACTTGACGTGAACATCCTCTTAACGATAGTTGTTACTTAGTTTAAAATGTTTTCATCAATGTACTTCCGAGCCATTATTGCATATTCAAGTGGATGAGCAATTTCCGGGTCTTGCTCAGCTTCAACAACAATCCAGCCACAGTAGTTATGTTCTTGTAGCTTATCAAAAACTTTTTTAAAGTCGATACCGCCATCACCTGGAACGGTAAACATTCCAGCAAGAAAAGCGGATTGGAATGATGTACCATTTCCTTTGTTAGTTTGCATGACATTGTCACGAATATCCTTAAAATGTACATGTTTAATTCGGTCAATATGTTTCTCTAATAATGGCATATATTCTTTATCAGAGGCATAAATATGACCAGTATCATAAAGTAAGTGAACCAAGGCTGGATTTGTGTTTTCCATTAAGCGGTCCACTTCTTCTAATGTTTGGACAACGGTTCCAAGGTGATGGTGATAGACAAGCTTTAAACCATAGCTATTTGCTATTTTACCAAGGACATGAAGGCCGTTCGTAAGCTGCTTCCATTCATCATCTGAAAATGTTGGCTTATTAGCAAAAACATTTTGTGCTAACCCTTGAATACTGTAGGTTTGCTCGGAAACGACAGCAACGGCTGCATTAACTTTTTTTAAATAGGTACAATGCTTATGAAAAGCTTCAGCTACTTTCTCGATACCATCTCGAACAATAAAGCTGGAAAACCATTGACCAGCGATTTTTAAGTTACGAAGTTCAATTTCTTTTTTTAATGTTTCTGCATCAGGAAAGAAGCCTCCAACCTCGGTACCTTCAAACCCTGCTACAACAATATCGCTTAAAAGGTGAGATAGTGTGTTAGCTTTACCAATTTCAGGTATATCATCATTACGCCATCCGATTGGGGCAATTCCCCATTGAATATCCTGTTTCCCCATAGATCATCACGTCCAACTTCGATTAATATTGTCTTGCATTATCGCGAACTTGCTGTGTTTTTGCGTAAGCTCTTTGTACGCTTTCTCTTTCTGAAACTTCAGCTACACCTACATTCCACCAACTGCCATCGTAACCATCTGTCATTGTTTTTGGCAGCACTTTTATTTCAATTAATGTAGATACACTTTGCCTTTTTGCGTCTTCCATAGCTGTAGTTAAATCTTCCAAATTATTTACAGAATAGGTTTTCAAACCATATCCCTCGCCAATTTTACTGTAATCAATATTCATGATTTCGTTATGCAAATTACGGAATTCTGTTCCTGTACTTCCATTTCCGTGATCCATTTGCAAATTATTGATACAGCCAAATCCAGAATTATTGAATAGCAAAAGGTTGATTTTTTTATCATATTGAAGTGCTGTCACAATTTCAGAATGAAGCATTAAGAAGCTACCATCTCCAACAACAGCATACGATTCCTTGTCAGGGTTCGCTAATTTAGCTCCTAAAGCTCCGGCAATTTCGTAACCCATACAAGAATAGCCATACTCTAAATGGAACGTATTCGTCACATTAGCATTCCAAAGACGCTGCATATCACCTGGAAGGGAGCCTGCTGAAGATACAACAATTGCGTCGTCATCGACTATATCGTTGATTTTAATCAATGCGGCTGTTTGTGTTAGTTCTGTTTTTAGAGCATCTGCATACGCATTTAAAATCTCTTGACTGAAATGCTCCGAAATTTCTGGTGTGAAATTATCTCGATTGAATTCGATTCCAGCTAAGCGATTGCGTTCCTTCTCCCACTCAAGTCTTAATGCATTCATTTCTTCAGCGTAGCTTGATTGATAGTCACCAATATGTTTGTTAATTAATTGCAGTGTTGCTTTGGCATCAGCTACAACTTGAAAACCATCAAATTTATATGCTTGTCCTCGATTTACATTGATATTTAAAAATGTTGTATTATCAAAGTCAAACAATGTTTTTGATGAAGTCGTGAAATCTGAATACCTCGTACCGATTCCGATAATTAAATCAGCATTCATTACCGCTTTATTCGCAGCAGAAGTACCTAAAATACCATTTCCACCAAGATTATTATTGTGAGTAAACGCAACGGTTGATTTTCCAGCGTGTGTTTCTACAATTGGAATATTCGCTTTTTCGGAAAGCTCTATTAATTCATCTCTCGCTTGTGAATACTTAGCACCGCCACCAACTAATAGAACTGGACGTTTACTTTGAGTAATGGAGGATATTGCTCCATCTAATTCCCGTTGCGTCGGCAATTTGCGATCTACATAGTGAACCCGTTTATTAAAAAAGCTAGTCGGATAATCATAAGCCATTGCTTCAATATCTTGAGGCAAACAAATGGTTACAGGTCCGGTTGTTGCTGGATTAGTTAATACTTCAAACGCTCGTAACAACGCGCTCATTAGTTGTTCTGGTCGATTAATACGGTCCCAATATTTTGAAACGGCTTTGAATGCTTCGTTGGTGGTTATATCTGTACTATGCTCATGCTCTAATTGCTGTAGAACAGGGTCTGGCTGTCTTGTTGCA
Source organism: Virgibacillus sp. M23 (assembly GCF_034190895.1). Taxonomy (NCBI): domain Bacteria; kingdom Bacillati; phylum Bacillota; class Bacilli; order Caryophanales; family Bacillaceae; genus Virgibacillus; species Virgibacillus sp. M23. The sequence continues at coordinate 41,462 of NZ_JAWDHA010000003.1, forward strand.
AACGTATCTGCCGGTAAGAATAATACCGGGATATTATTTGCGAAAGCAGTTCCTGCTGCAGTTAACATATTCGCTGAACCTGGACCTGCGGATGCAGAAACGCCAAAAATCTTTTGGCGGAGATGCTGTTTGGAAAAAGCAACTGCTGCATGAGCCATCCCTTGTTCATTCTTTCCTTGATAGCTTTTTAGATGACCTGGATTATTTTCAAGAGCTTCTCCTAAACCTAAAACATTTCCATGTCCATAAATGTGGAAAATACCTTCAACAAAAGGTGTTTCAATACCATCTATAGAAATAAATTGTTGGTTTAAAAATTTTACTAGCGCTTGTGCAGTTGTTAGACGGATTCTTTTACTCATTTGTTCAACCTTCCTTTCTCTTGAAGTTTAAGAACGCTCGCGAATAAGCTGTTCAATTTCTTCTACAGTCGGCATTGCTTCGGAAGAGCTATGCTTGCTGACTACGATAGAAGCAGAAGCACTGCCAAATTTCAAAGCAGTTTCATAGTCTTTTCCTTTGATAAGCGCATAAAGGAATGCAGATGCATAGGAATCTCCGGCACCAAATGTTTTTAATACCTTTGTTTTGTATGCTTGACCGCGGTGAACTGTTCCATCTGGCTCGTATGCATAAGAACCATCAACACCATGCTTGATAACAACAAGCTCAGTATGATGCTGGAATAAGTGATGAACCGTTTTTTCGTTATCACCTGTAGAATTAAGCTTTTCCATTACATCGTATTCGTCACGTGTACCGATAACGACATCGGATTGCTCAGCAACAAGAGAATAGTAAATAGCTGTTTCTTCAGTTGATTTCCATGTATATGGTCGGTAGTCTAATTCAAATATGACTTTTACATCATTCTTTTTAGCGTATTGAATGGCTTGCAATACCGCTTCACGAGAAGGGCTTTGTGCAAGTGCAGTGCCAGAAACAAGAAGCATTTTTGCTTTTTTAATATAATCTTCATTTACTTCTGTAGAATCTAAATAAAGGTCTGCTACTTTATCACGATACATTAAGATGCTACATTCTTCTGGACTTAGAATTTCTGTAAACGTAAGTCCGGATTTATGTCCATCGGTATCAAAAACGATATTGGAAGTATCAATTCCTTTATCCTGCATATATTGCTTGATAAAGTTGCCATGCTGATCCTGTGAAATTTTTCCGATAAATCCAGCTTTCAGTCCTAATTTTGAGCTGCCGATAGCTATATTAGCAGGTGAACCGCCAACGTATTTTGTAAACGTCATTGTTTCTTCCATTGGACGGTTGTATTCGTTTGCATTTAAGTCAATAGCTGCACGGCCAATCGCGATAATATCGAATTCTCTATCCTGGTTAAATGTGAGTGACATGATTTTCGCTCCTTAAATTGTGAATTTTCATAGAGGAACCGTCCGCGTCCTATTTTATAAAAATAGAAAGAGGGAGGGACGATTCAAAATCTATTAATCCAGAAAAACTAAACTATGGCATGATTTCATTTTCATTCTGGTATAGCCATGTCCAGCTCCAAGCGCTTTCCGCTTTTGGTTTTTAATCTCTATCAATAATCCATTCGTGGTCTTTTTCGTTATGAAATTTCCAAATACGTTCTGGCCCCGCCATGACATTTAAATAGTAGGAAGCATAGCCATCTGGAACGCCGACTGGATGATAGCCTTTCGGAACAAGGACAACATTTGCGTTTTCTACAGCCATTGTTTCATCTAAAGAACGATCCTCTGTGTACACACGTTGGAAAACAAATCCTTGTGGAGGGTCCATCTCATGATAATAGCTTTCTTCCAAGAAGGACTCTTCCGGGAGATTATCCTGATCATGCTTATGCGGGGGATAGCTTGACCAGTTAGCTGTTTCTGTAAATACTTCTACAACAAGCAAGCTGTTTGCAGAAGGGTCAGAGTCTGGCAAAATGTTGTGTACCTGACGTTTGTTATGATACTTGCCTCGATGCTCTACCCCATTATCCTCAGCTTTAATCAGCTTTGTCGGCAGCTCTTTATCGGATGGGGCAAAGCATAGTGCTACACGAGCTTTTGTAACGGCTGTAATCGTAGCTGTTTTATTGTGGGAAATATAAACACTGTCCGTTGGTTTTCGTTCAAATACACTGTCACGCGTACCGATTTCCGAGAAGCTTTGATATCCATCTGTGACAGTGATTTTTCCTGTCAGTGCCACAACGCAAAGTTCTAAATTAGTCAGCTTTTCATCATAGCTAGTATGAGGTTCTAAATCAACAACTTTAAAACCGACATAATGAAGATCGGAATTTTTCTCTGTCACTTCATGAACAAGCGTCACGCCGTCTGCTAGTTTATTATTTTCAGGTTTTCTTAGTAAATGACTCATAACGGACTCCTTTCAATATGGGCTGAGGCCGGGGTAGTGGGATAACAAGCCCTAACCTCATGTTAATACTGGAAAGCTGGTATTCTCTTTTTATGAAAAATCAGGTTCAAGATAACGAGCTGTTACTACCTTCTTACGCGTATAGAAATCTACGCTGTCTTTGCCATTAGCATGCAATGTACCATAGAAGGAAGACTTCCATCCAGAGAATGGGAAGAATGCCATTGGAGCCGGCACACCTAAGTTGATTCCTAACATCCCTGCATCGATATTTTCACGGAAGTAGCGTACGGATAACGCGCTTGTAGTGAATAGGCAAGCACCGTTAGCGAATTCAGATTGGTTAGCGAATTCAACAGCTTCTTTCAAGTTTTTCACACGTACAATAGATAGTACGGGAGCAAAAATTTCATCTTTCCAGATGGACATATCTTGAGTTACCCCGTCAAAAATAGTTGGTCCAACAAAGTAACCGTCTTCTAATTGTTCATCGCGGCCGTCACGAATTAATGTAGCTCCTTCTTCAATACCTTTTTCGATGTAGCCAAGTGTACGTTGTTTTGCTTCATCGCGAATAACTGGTCCTAAGAAGATGCCTTCATCCAGGCCATTACCCATTTTAATGTTGTCAGCAGCTTCTTTTAATTTAGCGATAAATTCATCTGCAACAGAATCTTCTACTGTTACAACGGCGCAAGCCATGCAACGCTCTCCAGCTGAACCGAATGCTGCGCTAATTACTTCTTTAGTTGCTAAGTCTAAGTCAGCATCTGCTAGTACAGTAGAGTGGTTTTTCGCACCAGTTAATGCCTGAACGCGTTTTAAGTTTTCACTTCCGCGTTTGTATACATATTCTCCAACAGGCTTAGAACCTACGAAGGATACTGCTTTCACAGCAGGGTGATCTAAAATACCATTAACCACATCATGTGCACCATTAACAATGCTGAATACACCCTTCGGAAGACCAGCTTCATCTAATAATTCTGCAAGTCTAGCTGCAAGAATAGGTGTCTTTTCAGATGGTTTTAAGATGAAGGAGTTACCTAAAGCGATTGCCATTGGGAACATCCAGCATGGAACCATCATTGGGAAGTTAAATGGAGCAATCCCGCCGACAACCCCTACAGGATAACGATAGTTTGTAGCTTCTACATCTGTTGCGATTGTTGCAAGTGAATCACCCATCATTAGGGTTGGCGCACCAGCAGCAAATTCTACGTTTTCAATACCACGTCCAACTTCACCTAATGCTTCACTAACGCTCTTTCCGTTTTCTTGTGTAATTAATTTAGCTAATTCTTCTTTATGTTCCTCTAATAGGTTTTGATATTTAAATAAGATACGAGCGCGTTTTGCTACAGATACCTTTTTCCATTTATCTTGAGCTGCCTGAGCGGATTGTACGGCATCTTCGAAATCTACAGAAGTAGAGATTGGTACCTGAGCTAATACCTCTTTTGTAGCTGGATTATAAACATTTTCATAGTTATCAGTTTTACTTTCGACCCACTCACCGTTAATAAAGTTTCTAAGTTTTTTAGACATTTGATATCCTCCTCTTTATTCTTACAACTTCTAATACTAGCAATCTGAAAGATAGATAGCGCCTTCATAAATCTCTAGAGATCACCTGTTAAGAATTGGGCTTTTCCAAAGCCAAAGCTCCATTCTCCAGCTCCGTTTGTAACAAACGTTATCATTACATCCTTCGAATCAATCTGGCACTCAGACTTTAATTTGTCAGTCAAAATCCGATAAAAGTCTTGCTTCATTTTATCGGTTCTTTGCGTGCTGATTACAGTAAACAAAAGTACATTACTACTTCTACTAAATCCTAATCCAGTATCTTCTAGTATCATTTCATATGGTTCATGTTGAGTAACGATTTGATAGCGATCTCCCTCAGGAACTTGAAACGTTTTCAATAAAACATGATGCGTTACATCCATAATCTGTTTGATTTCTTCAGGCTTTTTACCTTTTATTAAATCAATTTTTACTAAAGGCATTTCTTTACTCCTTTATTCGGATTTGCAGTCACTAGCTCAACTTTATTATTCGTACAATATTCGACATACTTGTTATTTGGTAATCGATCAGTAATGAGATAATCCAATTGATTTAAGTCGCAATAAGTAGTGAGGGCGACTTTATCAAATTTTTGGTGATCAACTAATAAAAACTTCTGATCAATTTGTTTAGCAATATAGGATTTTAACTCTGTTTCCTCAGGAATTGAACTTGTAATACCATTTTTAATAGAAATGGCAGTTGCAGCTAAAAAAGCTTTGTTGATATTGTATTTTTTAATAATTTCCTGTGCCTGAAGGGTTGTGAAAGATTGAGATCTTCGATCGAGCAATCCTCCGAGACTATAAACGGTAAGATTCTCAAAAGGAATCGTTCTCAGAATAATGTCAATATTATTAGTGACAATTGTAATCGTTTTTTCTTGAATATGTTCTATCATTTCCAATACCGTTGTACCTGTGTCTATAAAAATAATGTCACCTTCTTGAACATATGTAGCAGCTTGTTGTGCAATTCGTTGCTTTCCTGCTAGATTTGTTTCTTTCCGGTAGGTGAAGGAAGTTAAAGGTTTTGTTACTTCATTATTTTGTGATTTTTCTTGTACAGGATTTTTTACAGCTGCACCACCGTGGACTTTTATGATTTTTCCAGATTTTATTAATTCTTGTACATCATTACGAATTGTATTTTTAGAAACAGCGAACTTATCAACGAGTTCATCGTAGGAAGCTTGTTGCTTATGGGTAATATATTCTTCCAATTTAGCGATGCGCTTAGATTTGATGTTGATCACCTCTTTTCTTGTCTAAGATTATAGCACATAAAATACAAAAAGTTAACAACAATATTACCAAAACTTTATATAAAGTTAGATAAATTATGTGTATAAGTTTTAAGTTTGGTTGTCTATGGGTATAGTAGTTTTCGTGCATTTGATTCATTAAATATGACTTGGAACTCTCGGATTATATAATGTAGAATAAGACTATCTTTATAAATGTAAACGGATTTGTAATAAGAAGAAATAAGTTTAAAGTAGGATTGCTGACTTAGTAGGTAGTAATAGAAGTAAATGGTGAAGACTATGATTAAAAGCTTATTGGAAAGGAAGTAAATACCAGGGGGATTGAATTACGATGTTTTATTCATTGGTGAAAATGATTTGATTTGTGCATAAATTATTAAAAAGTTAATATATAGTTAACATGAATATGATTGCACGAACTTATCTTAGCATTGTGGAAGATGAAAGAATAAAGAAGGGAGCACTTAGTATGTTAAAAGCACAACGAGTAAATGCCATACTCGAATTTGTGAAAGAGAAAGAGTCCGTATCACTTGATGAGTTAGTGGAACGATTTGATGTATCAAAAAATACAATTAGGCGAGATATACAAGAACTTGTTGATGGAGAAAAACTAGTGAAGGTATACGGTGGAGTTTCAATAGCAAAACCTTTAACAGTTCCTTATCAAGATCGTAAAATAAAGCAATTTAATGAAAAACAACAACTTGCTAAATTAGCAGCAGAATTTGTTGAAGAGGGAGATATTATTTTTATTGATTCTGGTACAACTACTGTAGAGATGCTAGAATTTATTAAACATAAAAATATTACCATTGTAACCAATAATTTAGATTTCACATTGGATGCCAGTGCATATCCGAATTTACATATTTATTCAACTGGTGGTGTTTTCGAACGATCTACAAGGTCATATGTTGGAACAGAAAGTGCAGAAGTAATTCAAAAGTATAATTTTAATAAAGCTTTTATGGCTTCCACCGGTATTTCTTTAGATAAGGGGATAACAAACTCTTCGCCTTTAGAGACACAAGTAAAAGCAAAGGTGATTCAGAAAAGTGAGCAAGTATTTATACTTGTTGACCATACAAAATTTGATAAATATGCATTAACTACCTATTGTGATTTTAGTGAAATTGATTATTTAATAACAAATCAAGAACCACCGATAGAATACATTAAACACAGTGAGCATAATCAATATAGCGTTTTATACCCCAGTCATATTAGTGTATAGTGAAATGTTGACTTAGCTTAAGATAACAAATTAGTAAGCTCTTACAATAAATATCACGTTTTGTATGCTTAAGATCTGTGTGAATAAAAATAATAAATTACAGGAGTGATGATAATTTTGGATAAAGTAATTGTAGTCTGTGAAGCTGGAATAACTACGAGTTTATTAGTAAAAAAATTAGAGGATCTTGCTAAGGAAAAGGGGGAGGATTATGATATTCAATCCAAAAGTATGGAAGAAGGGTTAGACTATCTGAAACAGAATAAAGTTGATGTTGTATTATTGGGTCCACAAGTTCATCATGTAGCTGATAAATACATCGAATCGACAGATGCTAAAGTGGTTAAAATCTCTGTAAGTGACTATAATACAATGAATGTCTACAGCATTTATGAGCAAATGAGTGAGTTATAAGGATGTTAATTGATGTGCAAGTATTCATGCCTTTAATTATGGAAGCTTCACAAGTAAAGACATTCGCTTATAATGCATTGGAGTTTGCAAAGGGAAGAGATATCACAGGATATGAAGAGGCGATTTCTTATGCAAAAAAGCATTTGATAAATGCACATAATAAACAAACGGAGTTACTTCAGTTAAATTCTAGAGAGCAGCAAGCTGATATCAATGTTTTTTTAATACATGCGATGGATCATGTGACAAATGCTCAAATAATTTGTGATATGGCACAAGAATTAGCAGAGCTTCACTTGAAAATGGCAGAAAAAGTATAAAGCTTATGATGTAGAAGAGGCTGAGATAAAAGAATGAAGAAACAGTAAAAACGAACGATAATTATTCAAAATTAATTATCGTTCGTTTTTTTGATTATAATCATTCATTTAGCACCTGAAATAGGCGAGACTCCTGCGGGAACAGCACGAGTCCGAAGATCCACTTGGTAAAGGTTTTTTCTTTACCAAGTTAGCTGAGGCCGTGCCCCGCGGAAAGCGAGTATATTTTCACGGTGCGGCGTGATAACATGATTATTCGTGTTTTGAGTAAAGAAGTTGTGTTTTATCTCAGGTTCTTTTATGGAAGGTAATTTGTATAGTATGAAAGTAATTCTACTATAATTCAATTATATCACAAAAAATAACAAATAATTGACCAATATTTAACTAATACTTGACTAATTATTACATGTTGTACTAATATATAACAAAGATATAACTAATAATAACATTTAACTAAAATTATTATAGGAGGAAATAAAATGGAAACGCTTAAAATAGGTGTAGCTGGATTGGGAAGGTTGGGTTTAATTCATGCAGAAAATATATATAACATGAAAGGAATAGAATTAACAGCAATCTCTAATCTAGATGAGAAAATAAACAAAAAAGTGAAAGAGAAATATAAGGTTCCTTATACTTACACAAGCTATGAGGATATGCTGGAAAATCCAGAATTAGATGCAGTTTGTATTGTAACCCCGTCTGGATTCCATACAGAACATATAAGATTAGCATTAGCAAAAAATTTACATATATTTTGTGAGAAGCCAATTGGTTTAGATGTAGAAGATATTAAAAATACGATTAAAGTTATTGAGAAACATGATCGTATTTTTCATTTAGGGTTTATGAGAAGGTATGACGAAGACTATTTATACGCTAAAGAATTGATAGATAATGGAGGAATTGGAGATATCTCACTAATTCGTTCATATAGTATTGACCCAATTCAAGAATTAGATAGTTTTGTAAACTTTGCAAAAAAGAGTCCTAGTGGTGGGTTATTTCTAGATATGAGTGTTCATGATATTGATGTAATTAGATGGTTAACTAATTCGGAAATTTCAACCGTTTGGGCTACCGGTAATAATAAAGCTGCTCCTGAATTGAGTGAAGTGAATGAGTTAGATATGGGAACGGTGACTATGAAATTAGAGAATAATGTAACCGCTTTACTTGTGGCGGGTCGTACCGCTTCACATGGGTACCATGTAGAGACAGAAATCATTGGGACTAAGGGAATGATTCGAGTTGCCGCAGCACCTGAAAAGAATAAAGTGACAGTATTTAACGAGCATGGTACAGTTCGCCCGTCCTCACAACATTTTCCTGAGCGATTTGCACGAGCATATGAGAATGAAATAAAAGATTTTGTACGTTGTATTCGTGAAAATAAGCCACCGGAAGTAACAAGTCTTGATGGATTACGAGGAACAGAAGTGGCTTTAGCCTGTCAAAAATCGTTCAATGAAAATAAATTAGTAGACGTTAAATATTAAGAAATATCTGAATAAATCATTTGTTAGGGGGGAAAGAGTTGAATCTATTTAGTATTTTTAGTTTTGTGTTAGTATTGGCGTTCATTTACTTATATGCTTATTATCGCAGTAGAAGCATAGATAAAAAAGATTCAGAGGGGTATTTTCTAGGTGGTCGTTCTCTCGTCGGAACAACTGTTGGTATGACTATTATTATGACAAATCTTTCTACTGAACAATTAGTAGGTCAAAATGGTCAAAGTTATGTAGCTGGTATGGAAGTTATGGCATGGGAGGTAACAGCTTCTGTAGCCATTGTTATGCTAGCTTGGGTTTTCTTGCCGAAATATTTTAAATATGGTGTAAATACGATTTCAGATTTTATTGAGATTCGCTATGATACGTTTACAAAAAGAATAGTTTCCATCCTCTTTATAGTTACTTATGTAGTAAGTTTTATGCCAGTTGTATTATATTCCGGTGCATTAATTTTTAATGATTTGTTTGGGATTGAAGAGCATCTTGGTGTTAGTAACATAACTGCAGTTGTCATTATTTCTACAGTTATTGGCTTGGTAGGTGTTACGTATCTGTTTGTAGGGGGACTTTCACTTATAGCACATAGTGATACGCTGTATGGAATTGGTCTCCTTCTTGGCGGATTGACAATTGCAGTTTTAGCAGTTATTGCTTTAGGGGAAAATAGCTTTTTCCGTGGTTTAGATATATTTTTAAATAGTTCCCCTGAAAAACTAAATGCATGGGGAGCTCTAGATTCATCTATCGTACCATGGCCAACTTTATTTTTAGGAATGCTATTTAATAATTTGTATTTCTGGTGTACAAACCAAATGATTGTGCAAAAAGCACTTGCAGCTAAAAACTTAAAGGAAGCACAAAAAGGGGCAATGTTCGTTGGTTTCTTTAAAATTACAGGCATGTTATTCTTAGTTATTCCTGGTATTTTAGCTTACAATATGTTTGGTGAAGGAATGCAAATGGACCTTGCTTATCCTGCATTAGTAGCAGAAGTGTTACCTAATTGGGCTGCCGGATTTTTTGGGGCAGTAATATTTGGAGCGATTATTAGCTCTTTTGTAGGGGCACTAAATGCTACTGTTACTTTATTCAGTTTAGACTTCTACAAGCCGGTTATTAATAAGCAGGCAACAAACCATCAAATAGCAAAAGCAGGAAGAATTCTAACGGTTGTAATTGGGATAATAGTTGTTTTGATAGCACCTTTTATTTCACTTTTCCCACAGGGATTATATGCAGTAATCCAAGAGTTCAATGGATTATACAGTATGCCACTTTTAGCTATCATTCTAGTTGGTTTCTTTTCTAGAAAAACATCTGCTACTGGGGCGAAAGTTGCATTAATATTTCACATTATTGTTTATGCGCTTTCAAAGGTAGTGATTCCTGATGTACATTATTTATATGTCTGGAGCGTTTTGTTCCTATTAGACTTAGGTATCCTATATTTCTATAGCCAGTTGAAGCCGGATCAAGAGGACTTTCAATTTGATAAATATAAAAACAAAGTTGATATTACTCCTTGGAAACATTCTAAGTGGGTAGGTATTTTAATACTGGTTATTGTAGTAGCATCTTATATTGTTTTTTCTCCACTTGTATTAGCGAATTAAATATCTAGAAAGCAAACATTTTTTATGGATATAATGTTTGCTTTCTATTTTTGTCAAAGCTTCGCGTTTTTCTAGCTATTCTACCTAGTTTCTTTCTGTTCTAATGGAGCTTATTTTATCTTCCTTGAACAGATCGCTCTATACAATGGTTTAAGAGAAAGCTATTTTAGAAGAAAGCATTCGTGTTTGTTTGGATCAAGGAAGGTTTTAATAGGAAGCCTAGTGAGGAATGGAAAGTGATACCTACCTTCATTTGTTCTTTATTAACTCAGTAGTTCCGGTGGATTAGAATATGCTGACTCTGAATTGTCCCCTAATAATCCAAGGTAAAGAACAATTGGATTTATTTAAAATACTATATCTATAAAAGAAACCAAAATGTAATACTAACGTTTGGTTTCTTTTATTTTAAATCTAGATGCTATGGAAAACGATGACTAAATGGTCTTTCTAATAAAGATTAGCTTAACCCTACCATTACCCTCGATCACTCACCGTATCACCAACCATTGCTCCTTCTTCATCCTTCTTCTTACTTGTTATAGAAAAAGCAGCAAACAGTAAGGATACAATCACAAGTGCGCCACCGAAGTAAGCTGCATTGGTAACTGTTCCAGTTTGATTTAATACGAGTCCCCCAGATGCGGATCCGATAGAAATGCCGATTTGCAGTGCTGAGTTATTGAAGCTTTGCTGAATGTCGGATGTTTCCGGATCTGTATCAATCAAATAGCTTTGTTGTGGTGGAGATAGACTCCAGCTCAGTGCTCCCCAAATCATCATCACGGGGATGAATAGAACAAGGGAGAAGGTCGTTAATGGTAATAAGAATAGCATCGCAGCAAAGGTCGTGATTACGAAAATGATACTTTTCTGCGGACCAACCGAATCAGATAGGTACCCTCCAAATGCTCCTCCGCTTACTGCTGCAATACCAAATAATAGATAACAAATACTTATCCAATACGCATTCATATGGAGCTCAGTCTCTAAAAATGGTGTGAAGTATGCATACAGCGTATAATGCCCTGCTAGCATAAATACCGTTGCCAAATGGGCACTTCCAATCTTCAAGCTAGCAACAGCTTTTAACTGTTGTTTGAGCGGAACTGCTTTTCCACCTGGAATTTGTTCTAAGAAGATAGAAATAAGCACAAACGAAATAATAGATAAGATGGCAATGCCAAGGAAAATCACACGCCATCCGAAGTTATGGGAAATGAGTATTCCTAATGGCACACCCATGACAAGGGATGAACTAATCCCCATATAGATAAGTCCAAGCGCCTTTGCTCGGTGTTCTGGTGCAACAATCTTGGCAGCAATCGTTAACGATAGTACTACAATCAGTGCTGTACTCATCGCACTTAAAACCCTTGCAATCATCATAAATGTAAAATCAGGGCTGAAATACGTCATGATATTACTGATGAAAAAGATACCTAAGGAAATAAGGTATACTTTTTTACGCTCCAATTTACTTGTTAGAACAAGTAATACTGGACCAAAAACTGCATAAATAAGTGCGAAAACGGTAATAAACTGTCCAGCAGAGCTAAGAGAGGTATTTAAATCCTCTGCAATCGTAGGAAGTATTCCACCAACGATCAGTTCAACAAGTCCAACCGCAACAGTGGATAATGCTAATATAAAAACTTTTATATTCATATTCTGTTTTTCGTCCTTTCTCATAGATAGTTACTTAGGAAACAAAAAAATCCTGATCACAAAAAATGATAGACTCATTTTCTGTAATCAGGATTTTATGGTTCCTGGTAGAGACCCCCAAGCCATATTCTTGAGGTTATACAGTGTACGATTTATTTTTAGTGAACACTTGAATAGTTTACTAGGAGTTAGAGAAGTTTTCAAGTGTAAGATTATTCTAGTATAATTTTAATTAGTATGGATGGAAAAGAAAATTAAGCGCATAGAACGCGTTTAAATTGTCTAATCAACGTGACGATAATATAAGCGGCAAATAAAATAATTAGAGAAATGTATACATAACGTAACGAACGATACAAGTAATTCTACAATTACATCGATTTGGTTAGTATAGTGAAAGGGCTGATTAGAATGTTCTATCCTTTAGAATTACAAAATAATACGTTGAATATTCCAAATTCTGAGGTTGAGAAAACTACATTTAAAGATATAGGTTTAAGAGAAGCTCAATTAGAGGAATTTTTAGCTTCTAATCTAGAATTGTTAGTAGAAGATGATGAAAATTTATTATTAGTCGGACAACAAGTTCGTGATATAAGTAGTGGACGCACAGATTTAATAGCTGTTGATGAAAATGGAAATCTTGTGTTAATCGAAATAAAACGTGATCTGGATGACATTAAATCTCGAAAAGAGCCTTTTGAGTTTCAGGCGATCAGATACGCAGCAACTCTTGCAAAGATAAATAATGTGGAAACGCTGGTAAATAAAATTTATGCACCATACATTGAGAAAAAAAGAGAGATCTCACAACAAGGACTAACTGCCGTAGAACAGGCTCAGCGTAATTTGAATACATTCTTGGAAAGTAACGAATCAAAAGGAATATTTAACAAAAAGCAGAGAATCATTTTAGTAGCTTCACAGTTTGATGATCAAACTTTATCTGCGTGTGCATGGTTGAGTAACAATCATGTTGATATCTCTTGTTTTACAATTGAACCACTCAAATTTGCAGATCAACTTTTTATTGATTTTACTAAGATATTGCCAGTACAGAGGAATGAAGATTTCTATGTAGATTTGGCAGAATCTAATAGTAGTATTAAAAGGGATAATTCAAATCGAATAAGTAAAAAAAGATATCTGCCTAGAATGAAGGAACTATTTGAGTGGGAGATACTATCACCAAATCAAAAAGTATCTATTAAAAATCAAGATAATTCAGATGCAACTGTAGTAGATGAAAAAACGGTTTCATTTAATGAGAGTATAATGTCGTATAATCAATGGGGAAAAGTTGTAACAGGCTGGAGTGCAATGAGTGTATATGAATGGATTATTCCAGAAGGACAAATAAAAACGCTTCATGAACTTCGTTTAGAAAGAATAGATAACAAACAGAGGGATTAGTAAAATTCTAAGATAAGGATAGTAAGCGTTTTTTTACTCCAACAACGCTTCTTACCTGTAAATATGAAAATAAGCATTGGGAGGTTAATATCAATGCTTATTTTTTTCCTCTTATTTACCACGGTAAACCGTATCACAAATAGTGGTAAAACAAAGGGTGGAAATTGTGATTCATAAGGAGTGGCTAAATGAATTGTAAATTACAAGGAAGGGCCTATTTGCATAGAGCCCCTTTATTAATTATGATGTCTTTTGGTCGTTAATTGCTATTGATATAATAATGTGCCAATCAGAAAATTTTTCGAGTAACATGAAGGCATCAAATAAGTATAGAAACGGAAAGGTAATTTTTATTCTTAATACCCAATTATGCTATCTTTATTTCTTAGGTTTTATGTTGTCGATTAAACTAGTTATATTTTTAATCGCCCCAAAATGCATTCCTTCATGATATAGGCAAAAACTAATTAACTCTCCGACTGATCTTAATTCAAGTCCAGTAGATGTAGTATATGGTTGCTCAATTTTTTCATCCATTCGGCCATATAATAAAGAATCAACTTTGCTTATTTGTTCACTTAATAAATGGGTCAATTCATCCTTTTTTGGAGTATTTATTCGCCATTCCTTAGGTGAAGTCCCGGGAGCAAATAGTTGATCAAAATTGTCTGGGAGTCTTGAATTTTCACCAATGAGATGGAAACAAAATTTATCCATTACAGTGTACATGTGTCCTAAATTCCATTTAATATTATTATTTAGCCCCAAAGGTATAATTTCTAATTTACTTTCATTTATATCTTTAATGTAATTAATTGTGCTCTTTCGCGCAAAATGTAACTGTTTTATAGGATAACTATTCATTAAATAACTTCCCTTCCTTTAATTTTACTGTGCTTTAATAGTTTTGGTTTGCAAATAGACATTATCTTTTTCCATAAAAAATGTAATTACTGCACCGATTGCTAATATTAAGCCACCCATTCCAAATGCATAAGAGTAATCTCCACTTATTGCTCGAAGGTACCCACCAAGGAATACACCTAATGCAGCAAATATTTGGTGAAGAAGCCAACTAAACCCTAGAATACTTCCCATTGCATTTTTACCAAATCGATCACCAATAATCCCCGTAACTAGTGGAATGATTGGCATTGATGAAACTCCATAAACAATTGAAAATACATATAACTGCCATATCCCTGGTGATATTGCTAGCCAAATAAATGCTATCAGGCGAATAATATAAAGCATAATCAACAAATTTTTCTTTCCAAAATTACGAGTTAATTGTCCTGTTACAAACATTGAAACTGCACTCGCAAAAGCAGCAATACCAAGTAATTGCCCCCCAAGTGAGGTATCCCCCCCTAGATCAACTGCGAAATTTGGAAGATGCATGGTTACTAAGTATAGTGTAAAACCACAAGAAGCAAATCCTAGGCTTGCAATCCAAAACTGTCCACTTCTTAATGCCTCTGACAATTTTGCACTCTGAGGTGGTGAAAATATTGCCGTAGAATCTCCATCTGGCAATTGACCAACATCTTCTGGATTATTTTTAACTGCAAATAAAACTAAAGGAACGACTACAACCAGAATAATCATTCCAAGTACCACAAATGCAGAGCGGAAACCAGTGTTAGCAATTAGATAACCAGTTAAAGGTAATAGTAAAAGTTGACCAATGTTCATTCCCATTGAACTTCTTGAAAGCATTTTAGCCCGTTTCTTCACAAACCATCTTGATACTAATACTGAGTTGGCCATAGAACCACAGCCTGCAAAACCAATTGCGGTAAAAACCCCATAATAAATAAAGAATTGCCATACTTCAGTGATTGTTGCAGATAGCAAAAATGCAATTCCCATTAACGCTGCACTACTAGCAATTACTGACTTAGGACCAAACCTATCAATCCATTTCCCCATAATCGGTTGGAAAATCCCCCAAGTTATCATATTGAGAGACACTGCTAAACTAAGTGTTGTTAAGTCCCATCCGTAGGTGTTATTCAGTGGAGCAAAAAATTGCCCTGCTGTCAGGTTTAGACCAAATGCTCCCATAAGTGTGATAAATGTAATCAGAATTACTCGATTACCCATAAAAGAATGTTGCAAAAAATCTCCTCCTATAAATGTATTAACCATTAAATTTATATTTTAATGGTTAATACAATATACAATTATAATTAACCTGTCAAGTATGCTACAATAGGTTAATATTAAAATAATTATAGAAATGAGGGATTATAATGGTTAGTGAAAGTAACTTCCCACTAATTTCTGGTTATCTATCTTTGGATTTGGTAAATACAGAAGTGGTTCGGAATGGAACCCGATATGATTTGTTGACAAAATCAGAAGATGTAATTAATTGGGTGAATACTTTACTAGAGGAGAATATTCTTCTAACTAAACAAATTTCAGATAATGTACAAGAGTGGTCTAGTCAGGTCTTACCAATCTTAAGAGAGATTCGCTCATTTTTGCGTAAGGGATATGAAAGTTTAGCCGATGGAGAAGATCTTTCTGAAGGGTGGATTAATTATCTGGAAACAGTTATTGAAAAGGCACCATTCACTTATAAGGTAGAAAATAATGAGTTAATACCTGTCCCCATTGGACAACCATCTAATGTTTTAATTTCGCTAGTAGCACTGGATGCTATTAAACTTTATACAAGCAATAAATTATCCTCTATACATCGTTGTGCGAATCCAAGTTGCGTTTTATTGTTTATCGATACTCGTGGAAGGCGAAAATGGTGTTCAATGAGAATATGCGGAAATCGTGAAAAAGTTACTCGCTTTCAAAGGCGACAAAAACAAGAATGAAAGTAATTATTCTAAAAGAAGACTTAAGATTAATATAATTGGAGTGACTTACGCAAAGGGCTATTAAAGGATATGATTATAATGAATCACAAATTAATCTGAACATATCCTAACTTTAAACTTAATCATGAGTAAGGAAAGCAATGTATCCACTGCCCGCTCAGAGGTCACCTATATTATTAACGCCTATACCATGTACTTCTTTTAAGCAATCATTAAAAAATAAAGTCAATACTTCCTTAAAGAGCCTCGTACAGAATATCTAGAGAAGAAATTCGCCATTCACCAACTTCGCCTTTCCGTTAAGTTGCAGTGATTGAATGAATAAAATAGTCCTTGA
Source organism: Virgibacillus sp. M23 (assembly GCF_034190895.1). NCBI lineage: Bacteria > Bacillati > Bacillota > Bacilli > Caryophanales > Bacillaceae > Virgibacillus > Virgibacillus sp. M23. The sequence goes on from NZ_JAWDHA010000003.1 coordinate 58,033, forward strand.
ATCTCCACCTACTGGATAATGTATTGTTTATATTAGCAAGCAGCTAGCATTTGAAGCTAGAAGCTAACGTAAACGAGGAGGTTCTATGCATATGAGATTTTTTGAGATAGTCGTTATTGTCTTCAACCTTTTGCTGATCGGTTGGATTCTAGTTGCCAAGAAAAAGCCTGTGCCTTGGTTGCTTATTGGTTTCGGTGTTTCCACCATTCTAATACTGATACATGGAGTTATTGAAGGCTGGCGCTGGCAGATGATTCCGGCTTATGTTATGACAGTAGTTCCGTTAGTGGCTGTAGCCGGTAGATTGCTGTTCAAATCCGAACAGTCTGCTGAGCGAGTGGTGACAAAAGCATCCCGCGTAAAACGAATAGCACTGATAACGTTAGCTGTAATCTATTCTTCCGTGGCCGTTGCGCTGCCGCTTATACTTCCGGTCTTCACCTTTGAGGAGCCGACAGGTCCGTACAAAATCGGCACCGTTACCTACGACTGGAAGGATCAGGCGCGGGATGAAACCTTCACGCCAGATCCGGGTGACAAGCGAGAGTTAATGGTGCAGATCTGGTATCCTGCAGATGCTCAAGCAGAAGGAGAAACAGAGCTCTATTTTTCTAACCCAGATGTGTTTGTGGAGGGGTATAGTAAGCTTCTGAATATGCCGAAACTGTTGTTTACGACGTTCGCTTATGTTAAAACACATGCCATTGAGAACGCGGCGATTTCCAATCGGGAGCCATCTTATCCGGTTCTTATTTTCTCGCATGGATTTAGTGGGCATAAGAATCAGAATACTTTTCAGATCGAGCATTTAGTGAGTCATGGATATATAGTGGTGGGCATAGATCATACGTACAGTAGTACAGCATCTGTTTTTGCTGATGGTCGTGTTGCAAACTTTGTGCCACAAGATACCGAATCAATCGCTTACTTGGATAAAGCGAATGAAGGCTGGGTAGCAGATGCCAAGTTTGTGCTGGATCAAGTAGAGAAGCTAGCCAATAATGATCCGGATCGTCGTTTTACGGGTCGCATGGATATGAGCAATGTAGGGATGTTTGGCCACTCTTTTGGAGGGGCGACAAGTGCACAGATGCTAATGTCGGATTCTAGAATAAAGGCTGCAATTAATATGGATGGCATTTTATATGGAAAACAACGGATTCCAGCAGAAGGGATGAAAAAGCCCTTTATGATGATGAGTGCCGATGACTCCATAGAGGTGAAAAACACCGCAGATACAGTGTCTGTCCAAATTATAGAGGAAACGTTACCGCGGTATAAACATGTGGCTGTAGGTGGAAATTACTGGATGAAAATAAAAGACATGAAGCATATGGGCTTCTCTGATTTATATCTGTTTTCACCAATATATGAAAAACTGGAGGGGGTTGATGCCCGAAAGGCTCATCGGCTCATTAACGATTACACGCAGGATTTCTTCGATCATTATTTAAAGCAGCAGCCATTTAAGCTATTGGAGCAAAATATGGGGGAACACCCGGCGTTTGAGCTGGAAAAAGGCTAAATGGTACAGGTGAACAGCCAGGGGACGTTAGCCTTCAGGCTGTTCGCATGATTGATCTGACAGTTGCTCTAGCTTTAGCTGTAAGCTCTGATAAAGTACGAGATTACCTTTTGCAAGCAAATGAAATGAAGGACTTATAATGGAACATAGTGTATTGCAGCGTTCGAGCAGTGGCGCCCTCGTTTGCTGAACATATTCTGCAAAAGAACGGATAAAATCTTCCTTATTAAATGCTTGCTCTGTATTGACATAAAGCATAATCATATCCTCGACAATGGCCTGTACATAAGGACTGTCGGCAGCATGTTTTTTATCCACCGCATGATTCAATCGATATTGTATATTCTCAAGCTTTTTCATCCATGTGGCTACACTGTAACGAGGTTTATAACCTGTATGTAAGAAGAAAAACTCAATATTATTCAGTTCCTTGATAAATTGGGGATCGTTTATCAGCTCCTGAAGCTCATTCCAAGCGGCTGTTTGTTTTGCTGTTACCCTCGCTTGATTGACAATATATTTATTGAAAAAATATAACATTGGCTCCTTCCATTCTGAAGGAATCTCTGCAAAAATGTTCAAGGTTTCCACCTTCTCAGAAATGAACTGTTTTCGTTTCTCGATAGTTAATTCTTTTTCATGAACGAGGTCGTAAACATAACGCAGTGAATCCCCTTGGTGCTGCTTCGCCTGACGTAAAATCGCAATCATATTGGTGAGTGCGCTAGCCTGTGTCGAAAGCGATTCGATCTGCCAATCGAGTGCCTTTTCAACCGGCAATTCCCCAGAAATGAGCTGGCTTATTTCATCAATACTAAAATCAAGATAGCGCAAGGTAATCGTTAACTCTAAACGCCATATATCTTCTGCCGTATATAATCGATGTCCACCATCCGTATGGCTCGTAGGCTTTATTAACCCAATTTCATCGTAATAACGGACGGTTCTGACCTTAGTTCCAATCATTTTCGCCACTTGCCCAATGGAAAACGTATCCGTCACAGCTTTAGAATCTAAAACCTTCTGAAAATCCATGCCGCTGTTTGCATGCACATGACTCACCTCCAATATCTTATTTTACGTTCTCCAGTTACTGGAGATTCAACCGGATTATACTACGTAAGCATGTCCCGGAAAGGGAGTTGCTTTGATAATACCATCATTGTATCCTTCCAAAGGGTGTGTCTTACAAATACTATTGTACTAGAAAAAATAGAATTGTACTGTACGATATACAACTATATACGGCCTTTTTCAAAACTAAACTGCCTTCCCCCTGTTCCATTCAGGGCAAAGGCAGTATAGGTGCGTTTTCTTGTCTCATATTACTAGGTTAGTTTATTACAATAGAGGGTTTTATTTGTTTAGTCCTTTGCAACAAGTGTCAGGATCGAATCTTTTTCTTTTACTTGATTTTCAGCTGTAGCATCGACTGTACTGTATTGGTTAGAGTTGGTGACAATGATTGGAGTGGTTACATCATAACCGGCCTCCTTGATTTTATTTATATCAAATTCTACTAAAACATCACCAATGTTCACTACATCTCCCTGTTGGATGTGAGAAGTGAAGTACTGCCCATCTAACTGTACGGTATCTATACCAACGTGGATCAATAGTTCAGCACCATTCTCCGAAACGATACCAATCGCATGCTTGGTTTTAAAGGCAACGGAGATGGTTCCATTAACTGGAGAAACAACCCGACCTGTCTGAGGCTTAATCGCAATCCCTTGACCCATTGCCTCTGAAGCGAAGGTAGGATCAGCTACATTGGTCAATGCAATTGCCTCTCCTTCCAATGGGCTAAAAATTTGCTCATCTACCGATTCTATATTATCGTCTTTTATAGCTGTGTTTGCTTCCTCAACAGTTTCTTCCACTGGATCATCAAAGCCTAGCATATAGGTTAGCACGGCAGAGATTATGAAGGAAGCGGTAATTCCAAGAATTAAGGCGAAAAATCCTTCGCCACCTGGCCCGAAGAAGATCGGTAGGGTTAATAACCCTGGTGCACCGGAGGCAAATGCTTGTGTACCACCGTATCCGATAATTGCCCCACCAACGGCCCCACCGATAATGCCGGCGATAAAGGGTTTCTTCAATCGTAAGGTTACTCCGTAAACCGCAGGCTCGGTAATCCCGAATAATGCGGTAATCGTGGCTGAACCGGAAAGTGCTTTTAATTTTTTGTTTTTCGTTTTTAAGAATACCCCAAAGGCTGCTCCAGTTTGAGCGAATACCGAAGCGGTAGCTGCTGGTTTAATTCCATCCTGTCCGTAAACAGCGATGTTATTGATAAAGACAGGAACAAGTCCCCAGTGCACCCCAAAGATAACGAATAGCTGCCAGCCAGCCCCTAATGCTGCTCCTGCAAGTAATGGGCTAAAATTAAATCCAGCAAGTAGTGCGTCGGCAATCCCATTACCAATCGATACACCGATTGGTCCGAAGACAATTAAGGTAATTGGCACCAGTACGACTAAAGAGATTAACGGTGTTAAAAAGTTTTTCACGCTTTGGTGAATATAGCGATTCGAGAGCTTTTCTACATAACTCATCATAATTACAGATAGAATAATCGGTATAACCGTTGATGAATAAGGCATCATCACGACAGGAATGCCGAAGAAATCGATAGCAGCATCCTGTGCTTCTAATTCTACAATGGTTGGATAGACAAGTGCGCCAGCTACTGTCAATGCGGTAAAAACATTCGCACCAAATTTACGTGCGGTGGTTACCGCTAATAGTAGTGGTAGGAAATAAAATAAGCTATCTGAAGCTGCATATAAAATCGTGTAGGTGCTTCCGGCTGGGTCTAACCAATTTAGGTTATCAGCAATTAATAGTAGCCCCTTCAAAATACCTGCTCCAGCCATTACGCCTAACAATGGTGCAAAAATACTAGAAATGACATCTACGACACGTCCGACAATATTCCCCTTTGATTCATTAGTGGAAGCATCTGTCGTTTTTTTATCATCTTCTAGAATATTAGAAATCGCACCAATTGCTTGGTACACTTCGGGCACGGTGTTTCCTATAACCACTTGGAATTGTCCACCGCTCTCCTTCACTGTAATAATACCCTCTGTATTTTCTAATTTGTCCTTATTAGGCTTCGAAGGATCCTGTAAGGTAAAGCGTAGACGCGTAGCACAATGAACAAGTGATTGTACATTATCCTCGCCGCCCACATGATGTATAATTTCTTTAGCTAATGCTTGGTTATCCATAGTAAACCTCCTCTAGGCGTTTGAGCGAAAAGAGTATGAAAAAAACCTAAGCCAATAGAAGAGCTAGAACATACTCGTGTTCCTCTTCCATGACTTAGGTTTTGCCTGCTTAATCAGTAACAATCCTAATCGCTTTTATGATTTATTTGTTAAGATATTTCATGATGACAGGGCTATCCATCTGGATTTTAACGGTTCACGACACGTTCGATATGAATCGTTAAATAAAGCATTTCTTCATTTGTCAGCTCGTGATTATATTGCCTTTTAATATAGCTTTTAATCTTCTCGGTGCATTTGGATGCTTCTTTATGCTTTTGCTTAATCATGATATATAAGTAATCATCATCATTTTTATAATGAGAACCATTAAATACACGTTGGGCAAAATATTTGAGGTGTGTAATAAAGCGTCCGTAGTTCAACGAATCTTCATTGAACTCCACATTAAAATGATATTTGACGATATTGATAATCTGTTGAATAAACTTCGTCGTGTTAAACGTATTTTCTGTGTCCTCATTCATATTTGCTTCAATAATATGAATGGCGATAAACGCTGCCTCATCCTCGGGCAGCTCGACATCAAACCGTTGATTAATGCGTGCTACTGCTCTTTTTCCAACCGCAAATTCATCCTTATACAACTGCTTAATTTCCCAAAGAATATCATTTCGTATGGTAATCCCTTGCTGATAACGCTCGATAGAAAAATGAATATGGTCTGGAAGGGATAAATAAATTTTTTCATTGAGCTCTGTATTCAAGGCTTCCTTAGCATCCTTAATGATCAGCTCAACCTCAGACATGAGCTCAGCCGGAATTTCTCGTAGCAATAGCTTAAAGTTATCAAAGGTTTGCTGATCCTTTAAGGTGAACACCTTTTCAATTTTATCCGCTTCGATTTCTTGACCAGCTTTCTTTTGAAATGCTAGCCCTCTTCCCATGACAACCAATTCCATGCCCTCTTCATCAAATGCACTGACAACATTGTTATTTAGTACTTTATGAATCTTCATTCGCTATCCTTCCTTCACATACAACGTTCGTGAAAAGTAAAAGAACCTAAGCCACTTTGAAATAAACCTAATACAGGTCTATAAAAGGTGACTTAGGTTTTGCCTGCTGACCAGTTACAACCCTAATCATCATATCTATAGTTATTCATAACTTACTAGTATTATAAGCCTATTTCTTTTCATACGTCAACGCTTTCATAAAAGAAAGAGCATACCAAAGTTCTTATTCGTTAAAATGCTAATCAAGTTGCTGACCATTAGATGAAATAACGCGTTTATACCAGTCAAAGCTCTTCTTTTTGATTCGCTTACCAGTACCATTTCCTTCATTGTCGCGATCGACATAAATATAGCCATATCGCTTTTTCATTTCTCCGGAAGAGGCACTGACAATATCGATAGGCCCCCAGCTTGTATAACCAATAATTGGTACGCCATCTTCGATCGCTTCAGCCATTTCGGCAATGTGTCTACGTAAATATGCAATACGGTAATCATCTTCAATCGTTCCAGCCTCAGTTACTTGGTCAATAGCACCTAAGCCATTTTCTACTACGAACAACGGTTTTTGATAGCGATCATACAATTGATTTGCGGTGATGCGAAATCCAACTGGGTCAATCGTCCAGCCCCATTCTGATTTAGATACATAAGGGTTCACTGCTGAACCGAATACGTTCCCACTTGTCGCCTTTTTCATCACTTCTTTGTCAGAGCTGATCGTTCTACTGGAATAATAGCTAAATCCGATGTAATCGACTGTATGATTCTTGAGGATTTCAAGATCTCCAGGCTCCATCGCAATGTGAATGTTATTTTCGTTGAAGAAGCGGTTTGCATAGCCTGGATATTCCCCACGTGCTTGTACATCGATAAAGAAGAAGGATTCACGATCCTTATCCATCGCCAGCTTTACATCTTCTGGATTACAACTGTATGGATAGAACATCCCTGCTGCTAGCATACAGCCAATTTGTGCATCTGGAATGATTTCATGACATGCTTTTACTGCTAAGGCACTAGCCACTAATTGATGATGGGCTGCTTGATATTGAATTTGTTTTTGATTATCTCCTTCAGCGAAGACCAGTCCAGCACCGAGAAATGGAAGGTGAAGCAGCATGTTTATTTCATTAAAGGTCATCCAATATGTCACCTTGTCTTGGTAACGTTCGAACACCGTTTTTGCATAGCGTTCGAATAGGCTCACAAGCTCACGAGAGTGCCAGCTTCCATACGTATCAATTAAGTGAACAGGCACATCAAAGTGTGCAAGCGTTACGACTGGCTCTATATCATGCTTTCGTAGCTCATCGAATAACGAATCATAGAATGCTAATCCTGCTTCATTTGGTGTTGCATCTTCTCCAGTTGGAAAGATCCGTGTCCAAGCAATTGACACACGTAGTGCTTTAAAGCCCATTTCTGCAAATAAAGCAATATCCTCTTTATAATTATGATAAAAATCAATCGCCTCATGAGCCGGATAGAACTCGCCAGCCAATGGTTGTAAGGAAGGAACATCCCCCTTCATGATTGCGCGACGACTATCTCCTGTCGGCAATAAATCAACAATGGTTAAGCCCTTATTATCTGTTTGATAAGCCCCTTCAGCTTGGTTTGCTGCAATTGCGCCACCCCATAAGAACCCATCTGGAAATGTATAATTTTCCATTATCTCTGCTCCTTTACGTTCCATATTTTCATAACGGCAATAAAAAAACCTGACGAATGCAAGGGACACAGCAATGGTGCTCCTTATTCGTCAGGTTATGCCCACTAAAGGTAACATTCCTTTTCGTTACGTATATGAATTACCTATAATCTAGCAGAAGGGATAATAGAAGTCAATTGGAATAGGTTACATCTATACCATCTGCTTTTGTTCTACAATATAAAAATCCGCTTTTCGTTCTTAATGGAACTTTTACGTAAAGCGGAGAAAGTCACATTTGTATTCTTTTTGCTTTTTTTCAACTACCAGTAATAACTCCTTCTTCAACCATTCCTCTAAACTCCATGGCTTTCCCGCCTCTTACATAAACACGTGGGACGCGTTTCCCCATTAAACAGGCTGTTTCATAATGAATAGTTCCCATTAAATCAGCAACCTCCTCCATGGCGACATAGCCTTCGCTAGGCTCACCAAAAATGGTAAACACATCCTCTAAGCTGACATTCTTATTAACCTCGGTAATATCAATCATTGATTGATCCATACAGATTCTACCGACGATCGGTACGCGTTTTCCGTGGACGGTTACATCGCCACGATTGGATAGTAAGCGCGAAAAGCCATCTGCATAGCCAACGGGAATGGTTGCTATCTTACTTTCCCTCGTTGTCTGAAAGGTTAGTCCATAACTTATCAATTCATTGCAAGCTAATGTCTTGATATGGATAGGCTTGGTTTTGAAGCTCATGGCCTGGGTCAAGTTAATCTTTTCCTTGAGATGTTTCTCTGGATATAAACCATAAAGCCCAATACCGACACGTACCATGTCTAGATGCATAGCTGGATAGGCGATGGTTGCTGCGGTATTACAGCAGTGAATAATTGGAATATGGCGGTATTGCTTGAGAAATGAAATAACCACACAAAATTGATGGAATTGCTTCTCTGTATAAGTTGGATCGGTATTATCTGCATCGGCAAAGTGTGTGAAGGCACCCTCCAGTATGACATAGTCGGATGTAGCTGCTTCGACTACTTGAATGGCTTTTTCTTTACTGTTCACACCAATTCGATTCATGCCACTTTCGATCTTTAAGTGAATATGTGCGGGCTTCTGCAGCACCTCTGCTTCATGCTTCACTTTCATAGCTGCTTCTTCCGTGAAAATTGTCAAGGTAATATCCTGCTCGATCGCTGTTCTCACACCAGCTGGGTGTGTATATCCAAGTACGAGAATAGGGAAATCAATTCCTGCTCGCCGCAACTGAATCGCCTCATCTAATAAGGCGACAGCGAGATAGTCAGCACCGGCTGCAATAGCTTCATTTGCAACTTCTACGGCTCCGTGCCCATAGCCATCTGCCTTGACGACAGCCATCAGTTTGGTTTGCTTGCCGATATGATTTCTAAAGGCGCTGACATTATTCTTAATCGCATCTAACGAAACTTCTGCCCATGTATCGCGGTAACTTCCAAGCTTCATTTTGCATCTCTCCTTAGGTGACTGCCGATGTTGAATTTCTGCAATGAGGCAACGCACTTTTCGATCATACATAATATAAAGTGAAACTTCAATCAGCTGGGCTTTTGTTTATCCCCCCCCACGGATAGTTCGTACGACAAGGATATGACCTAAAGGCCCTAGAACCAATCGTACATTTACTGGCAGTTAGTTATATGTGAATAAAAGCACCCTTCATACCAAGGTAGAAGGGCACATAGCTGCTATTTACTTATGCGTCTTTCAATACATCTTCCGGTGATACGAAATCGTACCCAAGATCTGCTGCGACTGCTTCGTATGTTACTTTTCCATTCATCACATTGACACCGGAAAGGATTGCTGGATTATCCTGAATCGCTTTCACAGCGCCCTTCGATGCGATTTGTACAGCATATGGAACGGTTACGTTTGTCAAACCAACCGTGGACGCACGTGGTACGGAACCAGGGATGTTGGCAACCGCATAATGGAGAACATCATGCTTTACATAGATTGGATCATCATGCGTGGTCGGGTGGTCCACTGTTTCAAAGTTACCTCCCTGATCGATGGCAACGTCAACAATCACAGAACCTGGCTGCATGGATTGAACCATTTTATCTGTTACTAATTTGGGAGCCTTTCTTCCTGGAATGAGCACAGAACCGATAACGAGATCCGATTCTTTCACCGCTTCTGCGATATTGTACGGATTTGACATTAATGTTTGGATGCTTGAACCAAAGATATCGTCTAGTTGACGAAGACGTACTGGGTTTAAGTCGATGATGGTTACTTCTGCACCAAAGCCAAGTGCAATTTTTGCAGCATTTGTCCCAACAACGCCCCCACCAATGACGGTTACTTTTCCGCGTTTTACCCCGGGAATTCCACCAAGGAGGATGCCTTTTCCGCCTTCCGATTTTTCAAGATATTGTGCGCCAATTTGTGTAGCCATTCGTCCAGCTACTTCGCTCATTGGTGTCAACAATGGCAATGTGCCGTTTGCTGTAATGGTTTCATAAGCGATGGCAGTTACGCCAGTTTCCACTAATGCTTTGGCTAGTTCTGGTTCTGCAGCCAAATGAAGGTATGTGAATAGAATAAGTTCTTTGCGGAAGTATTTGTATTCTGATGCAAGTGGTTCTTTTACCTTCATAATCATATCTGCTTTTTCCCAAACATCTGCAGCGTTAGCGATCATCTCTGCTCCAGCTTCTTGGTATTCCGCATCTGTAAAATTACTTCCCATACCTGCGTCTTTTTCGATATAGACGGTATGACCAGCATTTATTAAGTGAATCACCCCAGCGGGTGTCATAGCAACACGGTTCTCGTTGTTTTTAATTTCTTTTGGTACACCGATAATCATCATTATCCAACTCCTTCTCAATCAATCTGTTCTTGTATCATAACGTTTATGTAAAACGGTTTCATTATGAAAAAATATAAAAGGAAAAAACATGATTTGTGTAAATGCACAAATCATGCTTTTCGTATGCTTTCTATAATTAGATCAAGGTAGGAATTTGCTTTTTGGTTTGGGTCTTTTAAATCAATGCCACTAACCTCTTTAATTCGCTTTAAGCGATAATTCATTGTATTGGGATGAATAAATAGCCTTTTGGCTGTGTTATAGACATTGCTATCACAGTGAAAATACATTTCTAATGTCGCTAGAAGAGAAGTCCCGTGAATTTGGTCATAAGCCCGTAGTTTTTCGATAAATGGGTTCTTGTATTGATTCATCTTCCGTGCAGCTGCTAATTGCTCGATAAATTGGTACACCCCTAAATCTTCGTAGAGTTTTACAGGAGCGATGGTATCTGGTAGCTTTTCTTGTAGTTTTAATACTTCTCTAGCCTGTTGGTAGGAGTTTTGGATCTGTTGCGTCGGTTGATAAACTAGTCCTGCTGCTGCAAATATGTCCGCTAAGTCTAGTTGTTGGCTAATCAGTGTAATGAAGTCGTCCATAAAGGCATACATCGTTTGCTTGTAATCGAATGCATCCTTTAGATGTACGAGCATAATAAAATCATTATTGTCAAAGAGACTTGTAATCACATGTAGCTTGATCTGCGATTCTGATAAGTAAAAGGCATGCTTTTCCATTTGTTCGGTTATTTCATCTGTAAAGCGAATAATGACAATCGCTTTATTACCATCCAAGTGCATATTGTATTTCTTTTCCCGTTGTTTAATAGCGTCCGTATCTTGCAAATCTCCACGCAACAGCTGCCAAAAGAAGTCTCGATATCCTTCTTCCAGCTTGCGATGGCGCTGTAGATCTTTGATGAAGAATTTCTTCACGTAAGCAGCCGCTTCTTTGAATAATATTAAATCCTCGTCTGTAAAGGCTTTGTCGGATGTGTGGGCCCACACAAATCCTAATATTTCATTTTGGTTGCGTACGGAAATAGCAACGCGATTGCCAAGACCAATCTCGTTAATTTTGGGAATACGAACAGGATTATCACTGTCAATTAATTTTGGCATCACACCCTTTTTCCACAATGCATTTATTACCTTATCTGGGACCTTTCGGTTGATAATCGTGGAAATGCGGACTTGGTCGATATTGTCTTTATGTTTGCTGTAGGATACGACATGATGATTGGAATCTTCTATTGTAATTGGACATCCGAAGATATCTGCAATCTGGTCTGCAAGCTGATCGAGGGATGTTATCTTTTCCTTTAAGCTATTCAGTATATCTTTCTGTTGGGACATAGACCTTATTCCTCCGTGTATGGTTTGAACAAATAAACAAAATTTTATTCTATTATTTTAGTATATACACAAATCGATTTCATAGTGAAGATGTTATAGTAATCATGCAACACGATGGGAGGAAATACAATGAAAAAAATCCTGTTAATTGGAAGCGCTTTTATTGGGGTAATTGTTGGTGCAGGTTTCGCTTCTGGACAGGAAGTGCTACAATACTTTACTAGCTTCGGCCTGATGGGGATTATTGGGGGAGTTATTGCAACCGCTTTATTTGCGTATGTTGGGATGACACTCGTCTGGGTCGGTAGTAAGATGAAAACGAATTCACATAAGGATGTTATTTATACAATAAGTGGGAAGACCATTTTTGGTCGCGTGATAGGGACAGTTATTGATTATATTCTTATTTTTACTCTATTTGGTGTTGGTGTGGTCATGTTGGCTGGAGCGGGTTCTAACTTAGCTCAACAATTTGGACTGCCAGCAATTTTAGGTACGATCCTTATGACAGTACTTGTCTTGGTACTTGGGATGATGAATGTGGACAAGGTTGTTTCTGTTATTGGTGGGATTACTCCATTCTTAATTCTATTTATTGTGATGATTTCAGTCTATAGCTTTTTAACGATGGATGTGTCGTTCAGTTCCTTGGATGACTTAGCGAAGCAACAGCCGACAACATTGCCAAATTGGTTTATTGCAGGGGTGAATTATGCATCCTTCAATACAGCAGTAGGTGCATCGATGGCATTAGTAATGGGTGGTGCTGAAAAAGATAGAAGGGCAGCAGCTCTAGGAGGGCTAGTTGGTGGCTTTGTGCTTGGATTACTTATTATTTTGAGTCATCTATCCATCTTTTCTAAAATCGAGGAGGTTGGCGATATGGATATGCCAATGCTTGCGATTGTCAACGATATCTCGCCAATATTAGGTACAATTATGGCAATTGTGATCTTTGCTATGATATTTAATACAGCGATAAGTATGTTTTATTCGTTTGCTGCTCGCTTTACGAAAGTAGAGACAAGCAAGTTTAAAATCTTTTATACGATCATCCTACTCGTTGGATTTATCGTAAGTTTTATCGGGTTTACCGATCTAGTCTCTCTTTTCTATCCAACCATTGGCTATATGGGACTTGTATTAATATTAGGTTTGATCTATGCGCCGATAAAACTTAAAAGAGAAGCGAAGCAAAAGCAAATAGAAGAAGCGTAAATAATGCAAAATGATGCAGGGTATCACAGGGTTGAAACACAGACCAACATCATAAAGTGAAACTTCAATCAGGGGTTCTGTTTATGGGGTATGTCTGCCAGTTATATAGAATAAATAAAATTTCGAATCTAGTCGGTGCAGCTTCAACGTTTTAGCACTCTAGTCCGCTTGTTACCTCCTTATAATTACCAAATAAAATTTAAATATTTCTTTAATAGTGGTAAACTAGAGAGTGGGTTAAATATTTCTAGGAAAGATTTGTAACGAGATACGTCTTGTTTGATGTATCATTCAACAAGAGCGATTACATCTTTTCTGTTGAAAATAGGGAGAATGAATGGGAATGAGCAAAAACTATACGAAAACAGATGTTATGTTAATTGGTGCAGGTATCATGAGTGCAACGTTAGGATCATTGTTGAAAGAATTGGTACCAGATTGGAACATTCGTGTGTTTGAAAAGCTGGAAAGAGCAGGAGAAGAGAGTTCAAACGTTTGGAATAATGCAGGTACGGGGCATGCTGCATTGTGCGAGCTGAACTATACGCATGAACAACCTGACGGCTCGATAGATATGACGAAAGCAATTAAAGTAAACGAGCAATTCCAGGTTTCAAAACAATTTTGGTCTTACCTTGTAAACAGTAATCTGATACGTAATCCAAAGGATTTTATTATGCCTTTGCCTCACATGAGTTTTGTGCAAGGGGAGAAGAACGTAGAATTTTTAAGAAAGCGCTACAAAACCATGTCAGATCATCCGTTGTTTCGGGATATGGAGTTTTCCGATGATCAGGAACAGCTTAAGAAGTGGATTCCACTCATGATGAAAGATAGGATAGCGGATGAACCAATTGCAGCAACAAAGATTGATTCTGGAACCGATGTCAATTTTGGAGAAATAACACGTAAAATGTTCGATCACTTAGAAAGACAAGACGTTGAGGTGAACTATAGACATACAGTTGAGGACATTCAACGTTTGAGTGACGGTACATGGGAAGTAAAAGTCCATGACATCGATAATGGGAAAATTGAGTACCATACGACAGACTTTCTTTTTATCGGCGGTGGTGGAGGCAGTCTGCATTTACTGCAAAAAACCGGGATTCCTGAATCGAAGCATATTGGTGGCTTCCCTGTAAGTGGACTATTCATGGTATGTAATAACCAAGAGGTGATCGCACAGCATCATGCAAAAGTGTATGGTAAAGCTAAGGTAGGAGCTCCACCGATGTCTATGCCACACCTTGATACAAGATTTATCGACCATGAAAAATCATTGCTTTTCGGACCGTTCGCAGGCTTTTCACCGAAGTTCTTGAAAACGGGATCCATGCTAGACCTGTTAGCTTCGGTTAAAACAGATAATCTCGTGACAATGTCAGCGGCTGGTGTGAAAAATGCTTCCTTGACAAAATATTTGATTGAACAAGTGATATCTTCGAAAGAAAAGCGCATGGAAGAATTACGGGCATTTATTCCGGATGCTAAGAGTGAGGACTGGGGTCTAGTAGTAGCTGGGCAACGGGTGCAAGTGATCAAGGATACGGAGAATGGCAAAGGAACACTTCAATTTGGTACGGAGGTTGTCAGCTCTGCAGATGGCTCGATAGCTGCATTGCTAGGAGCTTCGCCAGGTGCGTCTACTGCGGTTCACGTCATGCTTGAGGTAATCGAAAAATGTTTCTCTCAACATGTAAAAGACTGGGAGCCAAAAATAAAAGAGATGATTCCTTCTTATGGTGTTTCACTAGCAGAAAATCCGGAGCTTCTTCGAGAGGTTCATACTTCAACAGCACAGACACTTGGACTTGTTGAAAAAGAAAAGGTGCATAGTTAAGCTGGAACATCCATTCACATAAAGTGAAAGTTCAATCAGTAGGGGGCTATGTTTATCCCCACTTATTCATATTGGCTGTGTATACTGGGATTCTGATAACAGGACAGCATTTAACGTAAACGCAGAACCTTTGATCTATGTTAAGATTAAAGGTTCTTTTTTTACATTGTAAGGGATGAATTCAAGATTCTTATGTAGTTGTACAATCTAGCAGCTTTTTAATGAGTTCATAAGGTACAATTAAGATAGCATTCATTCATACAAGGCAAAGGGTGGAGCTGGAGAAGGATATCCCCCATTACAAAAGGAGAATTAGCAATGAATACATTTCCAATCATTGAAACGGAACGGCTTATTTTAAGGGAAGTAACAAATGAAGATGCACCAGCTATGTTTGACTACTTATCTGATCAAGACGTGGTCAAACATATGGGCTTGGAGCCATATAAAACACCAACCGAAGTTCTGGAGGAAATTAACTGGTATCAGTTAATACGAGAAGAAGGAACGGGAATTCGCTGGGGTATAACTCTAAAAAATATGGATACAGTTATCGGCAGCTGTGGATTTTTGAACATGCATCCCAAGCATTATCGTGCAGAGGTAGGATTTGAGTTAAGTAAGCTGTATTGGGGAAAGGGCATTGCTAAAGAAGCACTAAAAGCTGTTCTAGACTATGGGTATAAGCATTTTGAACTGGAGCGAATTGAGGCTTTAATTGAACCTCTAAATCGTCCGTCCCAACGATTAGTGGAAAAACAGGGATTTATAAGGGAAGGCTTATTGCGACATTACGAATTTACATGTGGAAAGTTTGATGATTTGTATATGTATTCCATTCTGAAAGAATCGTTTTTTAAATCATGAGACAAACGAATGAGAAACAAATAAAAATGAGCGATAATTAGTTGAAATTAATTATCGCTCGTTTTTGGATTAGAATTATTCATATAGCACCTGAAATAAGCGAGACTCTGGCGGGGACAGCACGAGTCCGAAGATCCACTTGGTAACGTGCTTTTCTTTACCAAGTTAGCTGAGGCCGTGCTCGCGGAAAGAGCGTATATTTTCACGGTGCGGCGTGATAACATGATTATTCGTATTTTGAGGAAAGAAGTTGTGTTTTGTCTCAGCCGCTAATTTATTCCGGCTGATTATCTACGTTTCCGTTGTCTTGATAAAATGCTTTAAAGTTATTATAGTTGACCATGCTTACCATTCCATTGGAAGCGTGGTGTAGGTCGTGACAGTGAAACAACCAATTTCCTGGATTATCTGCTAGAAATGCTACCTCGTAAGTTTCTCCTGGTTTTACGTTTAACGTATCCTTCATAATAGGTGAATGGCTAAGTGGTTCTCCGTTCTTACTTAAAACTTGAAAAAAGTGTCCATGAAGATGCATGGGGTGCGTAGCTTTATCCATACTATTATTTGTTAAGGTAACCTTCACTTTATCCCCCTTATTTACTTTTAAAGGAGATACATCTGGGAAGGTCTTCCCATTAATTGTCCAAACCATGCCCATCTCAGCATCCATGCTCATCTGTGTAGCTAAATCCATTTCATATTCTACATCAAAGTTATCATTAATGGAGAATTGGGATTCCCTTTGTTTTCCAAGCTGGGTAATATCCACTGTATTGGTCGTTGTTTCATGCTTGTTATCCTGAACGTTTCTGTCCTCATATACAACATCTATTTTCATGGCCTGTGATGCTTCTGCCTCTCCATGACGGTCAATGGTAAAGTTACTACTGCCATCAGCTGTAAATTCAACGTCTATACGCTCTCCGGGGGCAATTTCAAACAACGATTTGTTTACGGATTGCGGTTTATTCACCTTTTGTCCATCTACATGAGTAATTTTGTAGTCTATTGGAATATGTATTTGATGAACCATGTACCCTGCATTTATGAAACGAAGCTTTACTAAATCCCCTTTTCTCACCTTTAGTGGTTTACTATTTTCATAGGATCTGCCGTTAATAGTAAAGATGTCATAGGAAGACATGTCATGTCCCATTCCTTTTCCATCCATCATTCCGCTCTTATTGTTCATGTCCATGTTATCGTGATCTGTATTATCTGTATTCTCTACTTGATAATTTCCAGATTCCCACTCATCGAGTACTAATGTATAATCTCGATCTATGTCAGCTTCTTCTTTAGGATCTGTAGGTTCTACAATGATCGTTCCATACAATCCCTTATCAAGCTGGTCTACGCCATTTTGATGGGAATGGTACCAATAGGTTCCGGGATCGTTTGCAACAAACTCATATGTGTAAGATTCACCTGGTAAAACAGCATCCTGTGTTATCCCTGGAATACCATCCTCTGTATTGGGTACAGGGATGCCATGCCAATGGATAGAAACCGGCTCCTGTAATTCGTTCGTTAGATTAACTTTAACGACTTCCCCTTCTTTGACACGTAGTTGTTCACCTGGAACAGTGTCATTATAGGTCCAAGCATTTATTGTATTTTCAGCAGTTAATTTCCATGTGGTCTCCATAGCTGTCAAATCGAATTCATTTACTTTCTTTCCGGTAAAATTCTCCTCTTTAACGTGTGCCGTATCCCCTTTTTCTTGATTCGCATTGGTTTCTGATCCCTGTTGCGAACACGCAGACAAAAAACTAATCAGTAAAATAGCAATAAGTAAGTGAGTGATTCTCAAAGTATCTCCTCCTTCTAGTTATCCGCATATAACTGCTAGTGAGACCCCACTTCAAGTAATAAAGTGAAATCAATATGGATAAGTGTGGGATCAATAAAACTTCCACTGATTGAAGCTTCACTCTATAAAGTCTAAAAAAAATGTGTGAAGAAACGATGCATGAAATCAAAATTTTCTGTGACAACTACGATTGATTTATTATCCTGCATATAACTGGCAGTAAGCCCCCACCTCAAGCAATAAAATGAAATCAAAATTGGTAAGCGGGGATCGACTGCCAGTAAATGTCCGATTAGTTGAACTTTATAGTGAATGAATAGCTTAACGATTCATATAATGAAGCAATAGGACAAGTTTGCGAGGAGAATGGAAAATGACAATTTCAATGTTTGTAACCATACTAGTTATTGCTTTACTTTCTGCCTTTATTATCTGGAATACAATCTATTATCGAAATAAGATTGCTGTGATGTCTGGGATGATGGTGGCAATGGCCCTTGGAATGAGTGCTGGATTAGCTATTGGTGTAATCATAGGAGCCTTTCTATCTGGGAATTTGTTTGATTCGACAGTGATTGGAATACTAGTAGGAATGGCTACTGGTTATTTGGCTGGTATGCCAATAAGCATGATGGCAGTAATTGATGGGGCTTTAGCGGGTATCATGGGAGGGATGATGGGAGCGATGCTAGGGGATATGATTGCTGCAGAAAACCAGGAGGCAATGATTCGAATCATAGTTGCATTGTTTGTAGGTACCGTGCTCATTCTTTATTATTTAATCAAGCAAGAATCTACTACAAAAGCAAGTGGCTGGTTCCTCCATCCCTTAACACTTATTGTGATAAGTTCCCTATTTATTATGGCGTATCAGCAATTAGGTCCGGTTATGCCTTATTCAGCCAATGATTATAACAATAGCTATAGCCAGCTTCAGGAAAAGCATCTACAGATAGAGGCTGATGAATATACGTTTTTGCCAAACCGAGCGACGGTAGCAGTTGGAGAAACAATAAATCTTGTCTTAGCTAACCGTGGGACGATGGAGCATCATTTAGTAATTATCGGATTGAAAGCACAGGGTACATCCTCTGCTCATCATCAGGAATCGAATTATTCGATTCAGCTGCATAGTGATGCGGGCGAGAATCAAGTTACTACATTTACCCCGCTTATACCAGGTACATATCGTTATATTTGCACGATCCCCGGACATAAAGAAGCGGGGATGGAAGGTGAGATAGAGGTGACACTATAAGAGAATTTGATAATTGTCATGAACGTTATACTTATTGTATGGTATGATCATATTAACTATAAAACTAATGTTGATAAGTGTGGGATCAACTGCGTAAATGTCGGTCATACCCTTGAGGTACGAACAATCCGTGGGAGCTAACAAAACTCCTGCAGATTGAAGTTTCACTTTATACGAAAATAAATTTAAATAAGTAAACGAAGCTTAAAAGAAAAGGAGAGGTTTGTTTGCAGAAGCTACTGTTATCCGTTACTGTACTCCTATTCCTTTTTAGCTGCTCCAATGAAAAAAGTAATGATCATACCAAAAATGAAAGCGTTGTATCTGAGGGTGTAGATGAAAATGCTTCTGAAACGCTCTCTTTCGAGGAGCAAATTCAAAAAGTAATAAAAGCAAATAGCTATAATCCCGAAGATATTGTCGATTATGATCTTAAACAAGACTACATTTATGTATTTTTGTATAATCCTACAAATGGATTAAGTCCAGCGATTTTAAAAAATGAAAAAGACAAGCTTGTTTGGATAAAGAGCTGGGATGCTATTCAAACAAGTTCCCTTAGCGCAGGGGATGCACCGATTGTTACTATCGTTCAACCAGAGGACGCCGATGTGAAAGATGTTAAAATCTTTGGCAAATCAGCAAGAATGACTAAGTTCACAATAGAAATTACGGAGGATTTTTCAAAAGAAGTCAAGTATTGGGTTTATTATTCAAAGCAACCTGACGAAGTCCTTGATAATATTACTGAAAACATTGAATATATGAAATGATAATTAATACGTCGCAAATTAAATAATAGATTGATAGTTAAGACGGATTAGTACTTTCTTAATGTTGTTAAACATGGGGAAAGCGTCTCGTTGTAAATTCTCACTCCTGTTATATGGTGCTAACGATTTGTGAACGCTTTCGCGATTTCTAAATACTTTCATTTTAAATCCTCCTATTATTAATAGATCTTTAAATTAATTGTATATTACTTTCTTTACTAAGAACACATATTGCACCAAAGTATTTTCCCTTTAAATTTATATCTATATCGTTTTAGGATCACCTTCTACTTCAAATGTACCATCCTTTATTTCTGTTTCTTTGCCATTTACCTTTAAAGTATCTGTCATCATTTCATGATCATGGTCTTCATGTTCACCATTCATTGCCATAGTAAATTTCTCAATTTGTTTAGCTTCTTCATATGTTGGTAAATAGCCTTCATCTATAGCTTTTTCAATCTCTAAGGAAACATTTCTGTATTGCACAAATACACCATTTTCTTTTTTCCACCCAATCTCTTTTAAAATCTTTTTCTGTTCAGGAGTGGCTTTACTATAATCCATGTTAGGTGCCGTATACTTAATAATAATTTCGCCTTTTTCAGATGAATTTACTTCGCTAATTTCTTCTGACGAGTCTTGGTGGATTGATGCTGAAACAGACATTGGAGCCAAAATAATAAACAAAGATGACAATGCGACAAATGCTACGTTAATAAAATTATTTCTTTGTTTCATTATAACAACATCCTCCCTCTATAAATTAAAATTATCTCAGAATTACTCCGTTTTTCTCCCGTTTACTTTATATCATTCAAAGAGAATGGGGGTTGATCGTTCCTTCATCTGTAAATAAATGATATTTATGGAAATAAGGGATGGCACCAACTAAACATCCATGGATTTTTTCCATTAAATGGTTTGCGTTCGTATGATCGCACCTTGGATCTCCACGTTACGCATGGCGGTGGACCCTCCCATGTCTCTCGGCGTCAATGCGCGCAAATTCCTTCGTTCAACCTGACCATGGTGGATGCCGGAAATGCTCCTAAAGCGGGTCAAAGCCCTAACGGTGAAAATATCGACCGGCTTCTCCGTGCTTCGAATGTTCAAACAATGGGTCTCAAAACGAAATAGATCTTTTTTGTTTAGGCAGTTTCCTGTAAGTCTGAAACACCGGGGATATCCCGGATCATGCGTTCTTCACTGAAGGTACACTTGCGTGTCCCTAACACATAAAAGATTTTCACAAGTTTACGACTTAGCGCGATAAACGATTGCTTCCCAGTTAAGGGATTGATGGATCGATGACGGTAATGGTCATGAAGCTTTCGGAAAGCTTCATTATGAAACGAGAGGGGGCGTGCCACCTGATACAGGAGCTTTCTCAGCCTTTTGCGTCCTCGTTTCGTAATGGTTGTCTGCCCCTTGAATTTCCCGGATTGATTCATCATCAGATTGAGTCCCGCTAATTTGATAATTTGGCGTGGATCTCTGTAATTCGATAGATCACCGACTTCCGCAAAGAAACCGGCCACTGTCATGGTACTGACACCTTTGATGGCTATCATCTGCTCCGCCCCAGGAACCAGAAGAACGAGTTCTTCGAGTTGTGCTTCAAGAGCGACGAGTCGTTCTTCTAGGGCCTTGTATTGGTCAATAAGATAACGGAATTCTTCGCGTGCCATGCTTAAACCGACCGTCAGGCCGATACTATCTTCGGCTGCCTGTTTTAATGCCTGGATACGTTTCATCCCCACTGCACGTTGGGCAGCGTTTTTCACTTCGGCCATCAAGTCTTCTTCCGAAGCCTGTCGGATATCATCAGGAAGATACCCCTTTTCCAGTAGGTGGAGTGCTGCTTTCCCGGTCCAGTCTTTGAAGACATCTAGGAACTCCGGAAAATAGCGATCCAGCGCATTATGCATCTGTGCTTTGATGGAAGACAAGTCCTCTTGGATGATGTCATGTAGTTTCATGCCTTCCCTCAATTCGGCATAGACATCCTCGGGTAGTGTGGGTTCATGAAAACGCCCGTCTTTAATGATTTGAGCGATGACTTTGGCATCCTTCGTATCATTTTTGGTCGGGGAGTCATCGTCCATTTCCTTGAACCGTTTTACCTTCATCGGATTAACACCTACCGTATGGATCCCTTCTGCTTTCAAATAATAAGCCAAGTTCAGCCCATAATGACCGGTTGGCTCCATGCCGATGATGATGTCCGGACGTTTATGTTCATTCGCCAGCTCTCTCGCCCAGGTGAGAAGCGTAAAAAAACCTTGATGAGAGTTAGTAAACACTAACCTTTTGGCTAGTCTCTGCCCCGATCATCAATCACCCGTGCTACATGTTTCTTTTTGGCCACGTCGACACCAATGATCAGTGTGTTTTCGTTGATTTGCGCTATGCGCATATTTTGTGTAAAATCCATAGTAGAAGTCCTCCTTCGGTACTTAATTCGAGGTCATCGTGATGACACTCTCTATCGTACCAAGAGGGCTTTTTTTATGCATCCGGACTCTGCTTCGATATCCCCCTCAAATTTCTCCCTTACAGGAATGCTCCTAAAATATGGTTATTTTTCACTGTCTATGATATCATAATCAGAGATGATTACAAATATATAACTAGAAAAAAAGGAATTAATTGCAAAAAATAACAAGGAGGGAGATTATGTACAGAAATATCATTTTATTAGTTCTAGTTTTCTTAACTTTAGTTGGATGTCAATCGGAGCAATCTATGCCTGGAAGTGATCAATCCGAAGAGATAACTGAAGTTCAAGTATCTAACTTTGAAGAATTAGGATCAATGAATGAAGATTTTAAACAGAGCTTTTCTGAAAAGGACGAAATCGAACTATTTCGTACTGCTATAGAAGAAGCGAAACAACAAGAAGAATCCTCCATAACGACTTATGACTACGATATAAAGCTGACATTACAAGGTGGCGGAAATAAAGGTATTCATTTAAAAAAGAATGATGATGATGAAATAATTATGAAGTATATAGGAGATAGTACGAAAACATATATAGTGAATAGAGAAAATTCAAAAGATTTAATTAACCTTGTATATGAGTAGAAATTAATATTGGAACTTGGTATTAAAAAAGGGTTCTAAGTCAAATGTTGGGGTGAGCTAACGCTCGCTCCTTCTTTCTTTATGCGACTCGCCCATTTATATTTTTATATTGATGATGT
This sequence comes from Virgibacillus sp. M23, assembly GCF_034190895.1. NCBI lineage: Bacteria > Bacillati > Bacillota > Bacilli > Caryophanales > Bacillaceae > Virgibacillus > Virgibacillus sp. M23. Next base: position 80,685 of record NZ_JAWDHA010000003.1, read on the forward strand.
AATAATACTCTCATTCGAAACCGATCAAAACGCCGATTACCAAAAGCGTTTCTTTTGACTACTTTCGTTTGGTTGTTAATCCCCTCCACATAGCCATTATGTAAGTTAAATGCAAAAGAATTAGGGTTCGCCTTTATGGCGGTGAACTTGAGAAAGTACACCTTCTCTACAGCTAATGGCACCCTAGATCGCATAATCAAACATCAAAAAAGATTCCGATTATCACAAATAACGATAATCGGAATCTTTTTGATGTTTTGGACTAGTTTAGTCTCAGCCTCTTTGTTCCACCTAAGCTTTTTGAACGCTAGCAGCTTGCGGTCCGCGAGCACCTTGCTCAACATCAAAAGTAACTTTTTGACCTTCGTCTAAAGATTTAAACCCTTCACTTTGGATTGCAGAGAAGTGTACGAATACATCGTCATTACCTTCGCGCTCGATAAAACCAAACCCTTTTTCTGCGTTAAACCATTTAACAATACCTTGTTCCATTATGTTGCCTCCTAGTGCGTTCTCGCACATTATATTACTATCCTTGCCCAAAGCGAATCTCAAGACGAAAAGTGATTACTCATGCTATCCTTTACACCGAACAAAAATAATTAAATCTTATTATATCATTTGATTATTAAAAAAGCAATAGAGGAACTGATTTGCCGTATTAAAAATTAGTAATGGGATAAGGGTTTTGAGGATTCATTGAAGAAAGAGATGAAATTACGATCAACCGAACCGATATTCATGTGCTATCATTTAAGCTCACAGGCAACAGGTTAGTTTGATGATGATATATTGCAATAGAAAAAGCTACTCCTCTTTTAAAGAAGTAGCTCGTTGTGGTGTTGGGCAATAAAGAGTTCGTTTTTGCTAATGTTTTGCCTTTGTTCCACCTATTCTTATTGCAAGTTAGTTCCTTGTTGAGGAACGGTTGTGTAGCTGTTTAGCATTTGGTTCATATCCTGTTGGCTTAGCTGAGGTACTTGGTAGTACCCATGCTTGTTTTGATAAAGGAATATTTCATAACTTAGCTCAATAAAGTTCGGAACGGTATCGGCGATTACACGGCGTAAGACCGGGTTGGTCATTTCCACCGCAGTCATCGCTAGTAGAGAAGTTAGGGATTTTGTTTGTCCTAGCATGTAAGCGGAAAGCCCTTGATCAGAAAGCTCATTAATTGAGGCGTTTGGTTTTTTAGGCTGCCCTGGCTTGATGCCATAGACGGTATTGTTGTTCTGCTCCATTTCGTATTGTTGTGTCGGGACTTGTGGATCTTGTCCTGTCTGGAACGCTTGTACAATTGTATTGTATGCTTGTGTAACAAATGTCGATTGGCGTTGTAGGATTTCCTTTAACTCCGGATCTTGAATGTGCTGATCGTACATTTGATATTGATCGAGCATGCTAATGATGCCAGCAATTACCTCATGCGCATCAAATAATTCATGTCCTCCATGGTTTTGCATCGGCTGATTTTGTGGCATGTTGCCGGGCTGCTGTTGATTTCCTTGTTGATTCATATTATTCATATTTTCCATCCTAATACCTCCTATGTTAATTTTGTCCATGCTTAGATTCTCCGATTTAGGAATTTTCATGTATAAATGTCATTTTTTCTTTTCGGTATATCCTCCACATAAATTTTTTTCGAGTTGGAAACGATAAGATGAATACATAATAGAAGGTAGGATATGCCATGTTAGCATTTGAGCCTAATTGTTGGTCGGAGCATGATGTGTTGGAAACGGTGCTAGTATGTGCACCATCAATGGTAAGTATTCCAGATATAAAGACAGCTGAGGAAGTACAGTGGAGTGCGCCTGTTAATTATAAAAAAGCACATGAAAATTTTCTTGAATTGAAAGCAGCTTTACAAAATGCCGGCGTTCAGGTTATTGATTATTCAGCGTATTTAACTAAAGAGGATCAACAGCTAAGTGACCAACTCATCAATCGTTTTTTTGTGAGAGATTTAGCCTGTGTATTTGGGAATACCATTCTACCTGGAGAAGCAGGTACGTCGATGAGACGTCCAGAATATGTACAAGCACATGTATTAATGGACAAATGGTTTCCAAATTCCTTTAGAATGCATGAAAATAACTACATAAAAGCACTAGAGTATGGGGATGTGCTTTTGCTTAATCGAGATGCCGTTTGGATTAATGTTGGCATGCGGACAAGTATAGAAAGTGTGGAGCAGATAAAGCAGAGTATATTTGCTGCGGGTTTTTCTGAAATAGGAATTATTAGCTTACCAAGACGTACAGATACACTACATTTAGATATGAATTGCAATGTAGCTAGTAAGGATGTGGTCGTGTCCAAAAGCTTCGTTCGCCATTTTCCTATTCATGTTTGGACAGAGCGAGCATCAAGATATGAGATGCCAGAGCAATTCCTAAATCGTCATGGTTTTGAGGTTTACTGGCTTGAAGAATATAATACGATTCCTGATATTAATTTTCTTAATCTTAATCCAGAAACCATTCTTATTAGTAAGCAAGCACATAAACAAAGGTTAAGAAGTCATCCGAAATTACAAAGGAAGAACATCATCGAAATTGAAGTTACTGAGTTAGAAAAGGCTGGTGGAGGCATACGTTGCATGACGCTCCCCCTTCAACGGAAAAGCTCAATGTAATAATTTTATGGGGGGTGACGCTGTTGATGCGTAGAAGTAGGGGGAATATGAAGTGGTGGCAGCTGTCTCTGCTTGGCGTAGGCTGCACCATAGGAACGGGCTTTTTTCTTGGCTCCAGTATTGCGATCCAAAAAAGCGGCCCAGCTGTTTTAATTCCATTTATTTTGGCGGCAATAGGAACGTACATCGTGTATGATGCATTAGCAAAGATGTCTGTGGAGCATCCAGATAAGGGTTCGTTTCGCGCTTATGCCAGACGAGCCTTTGGGAGATGGGCCGGATTCAGTAATGGCTGGGTGTATTGCATATCTGAAATGTTGATTATGGGCAGTCAGCTCATTGCATTAGGCATCTTTACGCAATTCTGGTTTCCTAGCATACCCTTATGGTTGCTGGCTGCGATTTATTCGGTACTAGGGTTGCTTGTTATTTTAACTGGTATGAAAGGCTTTGAGAAGTTTGAGAACGTATTTGGCGTTGTGAAGACAGCAGCTATTCTCATGTTTATTATTGTCGCCATTACGCTTATTATCCGGGGATTGATCGGTGAAGCAACGCTTCTTGAAAAAGATGGTAATTTCTTTTCCGAGGGTACCTTGGGAATGTGGAATGCTATGCTTTATGCGTTTTACGCTTTTGGAGGAATAGAGGTTATGGGTCTATTAGTTGTTGATTTAAAAGAGCCAAAGTCTGCGCCGAAAGCAGGCAGAATTATGATAATAGGACTTACATTTATTTATGTAATGTCGCTTGCACTTGCTTTGTCGCTAGTTTCCTGGCATGAAATAAACCCAGATGAAAGCCCGTTTATAACAGCGCTTTCCACTTTTCATGTCCCTTACGTAACAGACATATTAAATGGGATCTTAATCATTGCTGGTTTTTCAACAATGGTAGCAGCTCTTTATGCAGTAGTAACGATTTTAACATCCCTTGCAGAGGATCACGATGCACCAGCACGGATCGCTAAAAAGGGGAAGTGGAAAATTCCGATACCAGCTTTTTTATTTACCGCAGCAGGTCTTTTTATTTCAACGATTATTGCAATTTTATTGCCAGAGAAAATCTTTGAATATGTGACGACTGCTGCTGGCTTAATGCTGATTTATAATTGGGTATTTATTTTAGCGACGTATACGAAGCTAATGCAGCCATCAGTGATGGATTGGATCAAAACAACAATAGGTATGCTACTCATTACTGTCACAGTTTTGGGCACCGTGATGGAGAAGGCAAGTAGGGTAGGGTTTATCGTGAGCTTGATTTTTCTGTTACTCATTGCCATTGCTGCTAGTATCATTCATAAACGAAGGCAATATTGAACCATGAGGACTAAAGTGTTTGCATCAAAAAAACGATCAACTAGCAAGAATGGTTCACATATGAAAGTGCCTCCGGAAACTATACTCTGCTTTCATCGGTCGGCTGGTGAGCCTTCTCATGGTGCGGGCTTTAGGATTTCACCACTGCCTTTCCTTCTGCACGTCTCTACGTTTCCGGAGATAGCGTAGTTGATTGTTCGTCTTTAGAATGGAGCTTAAGGAGTTATGTGTCCCTAACAGATTATCAATCTCTTTCGCGAAATTTCTGGTAGAATCTGTAACAGAATATGAAATAAAGCAAAAGATATAAATTATCGTGGCTGCTCGTATTAATATCATCAGACAAATAATACATTAAGAGAGCTTTTGCGTTGAATTGACTTTCACTGTATCTTCATATTTTATCTTTGTTGATATCCATATCAAAATAGCAGCCATAATCGTAAAGATAAGCAACGTATGGCCATTTTCTATACTCCAGCCAATCAAAAGAGATATTATCGCTCCACCAAAACTAGCAGCGGCTATAAATATACTCGTAACCTCATCAACATATTTCCCAATGATAATAGAGCTCAAAGTCAAAACGATAGGGAATATCCCCGCAATACTGAATGCGATTAGGAAAATATTTACTAACTGTAGTAACGGGTATGCAATATAAGGAAAAAGATTCAAGAAAACGATCAATAACAAACAGCTTACAATTAGATAGTTTGAATAAGTAATCTTTTTACTCAAATTCCCGATAACTAATCTCCCTAATACAATCCCACTCCAGAAAACAGATACACTAATTAAGCTATAATTCTCAAAGCCTAGATTTATCATGATTACGGGTAAAAAATTCGCCAGGTTCGTTTCAATTCCTGCATATAAAAAAGCAAAACATGCAATTAAAAATAAAAATTTAAATTTTCTCGGATGATGAATAAAGTGTTGAATAACTTTATTATTATCCGGTGCTATATGAAATTGATGTTTCATGTCGTTTATTTCAAATTGATTTTTTGACAATAAGATAGACCATCCGACTAGCATCACTAGTAGTAGGGAAAAAAGAACGTAGAAAGGTAAGAACCAGTTTTCTATGTCTATAAAAATATGTACCAAAATAGGGAAAGTAAATGCACCTAACCCGAAAAATACTTCTAATTTACTCATTTTTTCTACATTATCTTTGTGAGTTGCTATGATTAAAGAGCCTATTGTCGTTTCTAGAGTTCCAGCACCATACCCTAATAAAAACATCATGATACCAATATAGTACCAATCCTTTATGATAAAGAATCCGCTCAATACAAGGATTAAAACGATTAAACCAAACGTAATGACCTGAAGATGGTTATATCTTTTTACGATCATTGGAGATAGTATTACCCCATTTACAAAACCGAAAAACTGAAAAAATATAATAACAGATAGGTCATTTGCTGCAATGTTGAAATAATCTAATAAGTATGGTGTGAGGCTTCCTATACTTATATGAATTACACCAACTACGAAGTAAAACATACATCCGAAGATGAATATCCCTCTCACGGTATCACTCCTATTGAAAAAACAGGGACTTTTAAATCCCTGTTTTTTATTGGTTCAGGAAATTATAAAATTTGCCTGTGTGGATACATAGGCGCGTATTGAGCTGCGTCCAGTTCCAGCGCCCAGAAACGATGCGAATTCACGAAACCCCTAATCTAAATCAACATCGGCTCGCAAGCTCACTGTGATTCCTTTACCTTCGTTGATTCGCTCCAGTCCTACGTTTCGCTTGTGCTTTTGTTCTTTAACTCGTTACAAGCTCCTGATATTTGTTTGTTTTTTCCTTCTGGAAGAACATCTCTAATATTTCTTGAGAACGATATCCATCTGCAAAAGTTGGTATATCGACTAAAGGTTTCTGGTTTGCTTTGTTAATCCATGCAATTAACTCATTTCTAAATGAATCAGCCCACCCATAAAACTCAGTTGGAGGGTTGTATAGTAAAGTAGGCGGTACGGAATATTCTTCCTTGTCTATACCAGCTTTTAATTCATATACAAGAGGATTTTTGGTATGATATTTAAATTCCTTTTTATGACCAATAACCTCTATTCCAAAACCGCATTCTTCTATATCGGATATTTTCGAAGTAATTAAGTTAACAAAAACTTGGTTTTCCAGCTGTCCGAAGACTTCAGCATAATCATCTACGTGTACATGTTTATCTTCTTTTGTTTTAACATTTGTTTCTATTTTGACATTTACGGTTTCTTCTTTGAAGTTACTTTTAAATAAGTACCAAATTAAATCAATAAGGTGAATCCCCAGATCTCCTAGCGTTCCACTTGTTTTTTTACTATTAGCGTCGTCTCTCCAAGTATACTTTTTTCTCCTTAATGCACTGTTCTTTTTAAAATGAATTTTTATTGCTAGTACGTGCCCGAGTTCGTTACTGATAATTAGGCTTCTAAGGATATTAACTATTTCTAAATAGCGGTAGTTAAAACCCATAACAGCTAAGGCGCTGTTTTGTTCTGCCGTTTTTCTCATTAGGTTCGCTTCTTCAATAGATATTGCCATGGGCTTTTCGCATAATACATGCTTATTTTCATACAATGCCTGTAATGTATGTTCCTTATGACAAAAGTTCGGAGATGCAACGATAATACCATCTACATCTTGCATCAGCTCAGCGTAATCAGGATATGATTTTCCACCGAAGCTTCTTACAAATTGTTCAGAATGATGATTATTTATGTCATGTACACCAACTAGTTCAACATCTTTAATAGTAGATAATGCTATTGCATGTGCTTTAGCTATACCTCCAGCCCCAACTATCCCGATTCTTTTCATCATTATTCCTCCTAATTATTTAACGTACTGTCAAAAGTTTCCTTATAAAAACGTACTGCTAATAAACGAGGTTATTTATGAGGTGACCCGCAATCCAATAAAAGGATGTAACTAATAGTACCTTCATGTAATGAACCCGTTCGTAAATCATTTCCAAAAATAGAAATCGATTAACGTCAAGACGCTGCCGTTTGCGTATGTCATGTTGTTTTCATAAAACTTTTTACACTACCTTATTGAATAATTGATTTTAAAGCATTCATGATACCTTGAGAATATGGACCAGTAGATATATGCGTGTGATTATCCTTAGCCTCTTTAACTGCATTTTCTACTAAGTAACCATGTTTTACCACTTTTAGCATTTTTAAGTCGTTTCCACTATCACCAAATGCAATAGCATATTCTGGATGTACTTTATATTTTTCTAACATAAACCTCACAATTTCATCCTTCCCAGTACCTGTTGGGATGAAATCTATATCGTAACTGTCTTCCGGATCCCCAGCAAGCGGGTTGCAACGGTTGATATTTACGTTAAGACCAAATTTCTTAACAACTTCTTTAATCTTTGATAAATTCCTCTTATCCATCTTTGTATCCATGGAAGATCGATAGTAAAAATTTTTTTTATAACGAGAACTTCCTAATTGGGTTTGTGGACTTAATTCAATGTCTTCCTTGTTTAATAGAGATATGATCTCATCAATATTTTTTTTGTTAAAGTTTGTTTGGTCGATGGTTGACTGCCAATCCAGATCCTGTAGAAGAAAATTATGGTCAAGAAAATAGGTGATTTCTGTTCCTAGATCACTAGCGATAAAATGAGGAAATGACCTGAAATTCCCTTTTTCCATTTTATGCAATACAGATTCCAAGCTGCTTCCTGTAACCCATCCAATTAATAGTAATCCTTGCTGGCTTTTCTCCTCTAAGTAATCTTCAAGTTCATACAATGCCTTTTGTCTTTCATTAGTCATTTCATGAGGGTAATATGTCTCATCAAAATCACTGAAAACAATGTATTTAGGAGAATCAACAGTCGGTAATAGTCTAAATCCCCCTTTACTACTTGATAACATGGTATAAACCTTCCAATACCAAGTTTTGCTCTTCTACGGCTAAGTCAGGATATAGTGGTAAATGCACTATCTCCCTATGTGCTAATTCTGTCTTAGGTAAATGCACTTCCTGATAATTTACTTTAACTAAATCCGTATCTTGTTTGTGTGCCAATACTGGATAGAATAAGTCAGTTTCAACATTGAATTTCTCTTTCATTGCTTTCATAACGTGATCCCTACGATCGTTTTTAATTTTGATCGGAAACAAGTGCCAAACGTTATCTCCATTTAATTCAGGAATTTCTATTAGTCCCTCATTCTGTAAGGTACTCAATTTAGTAATATATCTATTTGCCAACAAAAGTCGCTTAAAATTATTTAATGATAAATACTTGATTCTCTGTAATCCGATAGCTGCTTGTAAATTATCCATTTTTGAATTTAAACCGTAATCTATTGCTTTCACATTTTTTTTACCTGCTGCAAATCCATGATAGCTATATTGGATACATTTCTCAGCAAGTTCTTTATTGTCTGTGGCAATTGCTCCACCTTTTCCACATACTCCGATGTTTTTATAGGGATTAAAACTTAATGTGGTAATGTCTGCCTTTTCACCTAGATTAGCTATACCTATTGCTTGACATGCATCTTCAACGACCTTTAAGTTAAACTGATCAGCTATATTTCTAATAGAAAGCATATCTGCATGTTTGCCATAAATATGTACTGGCAAGATAAACTTCGTTTTACCCGTAATAGCTGATTCAATTCTATTGCTATCGATGCAATAAGTGTGCGGATGTATATCTACATATACTGGTACACCTCCAGTTGCAAGCACGGCATTCTCGGTGGCGGCGAAGCTATTAGCTGGCATTATAACTTCGTCTCCTTGCTTTAGACCGGATGCTAATAAGCTAATCATTAACGCATCTGTACCACTACTTGTTGCTATCACATACTTTTTTTGTAAGTAAGATGATAAGACGTCTTCAAATTCTGTTAAATATGGACCACTTGTATATTGTCCAGTCGGTAATACGTTTGATAAAGTTTCTAGAATATCATTTACCTCATCTTCAGATATCAGACGATTTACAGGCATGAATGGAACCTTATCTAGTGGTTCTGATTTATGATTCAAAATATCCTTTTCCAAATCAAAATCTTTTTCACTACAAAATGTTGCATGTAACTTCTGATTTACGATGCTATCTTGAATCTCAAAATAATCTCCTTGTAATTTACTACTTAGATTCTTTAATAACCACAAATTTGTGTCGCTTTTACCAGTAACTTGGACAATAGTTTTCAACAACTGCTCCCTCCCTATATAATATGATTAAGTCGTATTTATCCTAATATATGGAATCGATATCATGTCAACAACTTTTTTTAAGGAGGGAAATAATGGCTACAATAAATGAAATAGCTAGATTGTGTAATGTATCTAGAACCACGGTATCACGAGTACTGAATAATCAGCCTTATGTTTCCAAGGAAAAGCGTGAACAGATATTACATGTAATAAATCAGCTTGATTATACGCCAAGCGGTCTTGCTCGTAATTTTCGGGCCAAAAAGAACTATATTATTGCAATATCTATTCCGAGAATAGATCATCCCTTCTTTGCCCAATTAATCAAAGGTGCTGTCTCCTTTAATGCATTAGAGAAAAATTATAAAGTTCTTATCTTTCAAACTTTTTATAACAAAAAAATAGAATTAAAAGTCTTGGATTTACTAAAAAAGAAAGAGATTGATGGGGTAATTTTGTGTTCTTTAGAAAATAAATGGGGACTTATTGAACCTTATTTAAAAGAGGGTCCAATTTTATTGTGTAATGAGTATCACGATTCAGCTCCAATCCCAATTATAGGGTATGATGAATTTGATGCCTCCTATAAAGCAGTTAAATATTTAATCAAAAAGGGACATAGAAAAATTGGGTTTTGCTATGATCTGTCTTATAGTCAAGCGCAAAAAGAAAGAAAAGCAGGCTATTTAAAAGCTTTATCCGATTATGATCTTCCGTATATAGATGAATGGTTTTTTGGTAAGGCATTTAATATTGAAGATGGCTTACGAATTTTTGAAGAGCTGATAAATGTAAAAGAAAAACCTACAGCTTTGTATACAGGGAATGATCAGGTTGCTGCAGGTGTTATTAAAAAAGCAATTTTATCCGGATACAAAGTCCCTGATGACTTAGCTGTTATTGGCTATGATAATCAGCTGATTTGTGAGGTTACAACTCCAACAATTACAACTATCGAAATACCAATAATAGAACTAGGTCAACAGGTTGTTTTAGAATTACTAAAACATATTGAAGAGGGTGTTGAACTGAAGCGTGAAGTTATGAAGCTTCCCACTAAACTAATCATAAGAGAATCAACATAATCATTCTAGGTTCACCTAACCATCCGTGGGAAAAATAAAACCCCCCACGGATGGAAGGTTCACTTTATTTAAAAAAACGTTGTAAGCTTGCTTTTCATACGTTGAAATGGACAATTGTTCGGGCTCGTGTCATCATCATTTAGAAAGTACTGCCTCCATTCATGGTTATCCTCTTGGCCATACCATTTGAGATCAGGATGCCCAGGAATGCCGTCATAGTCTGTGAGTCGCTTGCGGATAATGCTTTTCATTTTACGTCCAAAAGCAGTGGACTCGTTCATTTCTGCAAATACCCATCTTGGCTGAAAAGCCATGAGGAAAAAGGGGAAGTGGCGGCTTTTCCTTTGATGGTGAGCTGGTGTAGCACAAAAGGCAAAGTACGGCTCGCCATGAAAGCAAAATTCCCATTTATGATGAGCGGGATCTGTCGGAATATCCTTGGGCCATGCTGCTTCATCAAATGCTGTTACATGGTTTAAAATGGACCAGAACAGCTCTCGATAATCCGCTTCCGCGTAACGATTTCTAATTTCCTTAGAGGTTTGAAAAAATACGGCTAACGATGTATAGTTTCCTGCATTTCGTGAACAATCGCTATACTCTCTTAAAGCATCAGCAAGCTGCTTTACAGTACTTTCTTTGTTTGGATCACCTGCAAAAAGAAATCGTAAATGATTAGCTAGAAACCCTTGACGTGCAGGGACACATGGATAGGTGTTTGTATCAGCAATCAAGGAAGAGAAGGATTGAAAGGCTTCCTGTTGCCATTTCGGAAGTATTTCCAGCTGTTCATCTAGCTGCTGCTTATCATAAAGTAATCCCATTTGTTTTTCCTCCTTCTACCATACTGTATTATCGAAGGAGAAATTGGGTGCATGCCTATGCTAATTCGCTAAAAGAATATATGCTTGATACCCGAAATATAAACCAAACCCAATTAGAATGATGCCGGCAATCACCGATATGTAATTAAGGGTCTTTGATTGAAAAAACTTACGAAACGTACTTGCTAGCCCAGCCATAAACACGTCCCATATGAGGATTCCTAGAAATATGCCGCTACTAAATAGGAGAAGCTGCTGATTGCTATATTGGTCACTAGTCTTCGCTAATACTGCTCCGTAAATCCCCAACCAAAAAACGATATTTAGCGGATTAGAGATTGCCATAAAAAAGCCTGTCCTAAATGATTTTCCTTTTGTTGATGCAGCCAGCGCTTTATCTTCTCGTAAAGCTTTTCTAGCACTTAAAATACTTTCAATACCCGTATAGATTAAAATGAAGAAGCCAAATAACCAGAGAAAGGTTTTCATCAAGGGTGTAGTCAAAAACTGGGCAACACCAAAATAGATAAGCACCATAAATAGGAGGTCACCAAGCATTGCTCCCAAGCCCACGAGCCAAGCATGAAGAAAGCCATGATGTATTCCTTTATTTAATTGAGCAGCGTTAATAGGACCTACTGGAGCAGATAAAGATAGTCCAAGAAGTATATAGCTAAAAAAGGTGTTCATAAGTGGCTCCCCTCCCTATTTAAAAAATGCGGTTATGCGGTTTACAATTTTTGGGTGGTATTATTTAATGAAAAGCTTGTTGTATAGCTATCGAGAAGTTCTTAATAGCTTATAATACTATTCTATTCCAAAATGAAGCTTGTACAACCTTTAATTATCAGAAAAGAAGAGCAAATGAAGAGTAACCATATATGAAATATTCCAGATCCATCAATGCTTCCATTAGTTTTTTCCTTTTTCTTCCTAAAAAACAACTTCGGTATCATACCGAAGTTGTATCTGTTCATATTTCATCAAATTTCTTTTATATCAAACGATATCACTTTATCTGTTTTTGGATTATAAACGACGGTCCCTCTAACGGTGATTTTATCCTGCGGTGCTTGTAACACATATTCATATACTTCCTCTGTTCGTGTTGCGGAAACCTCTGTTTTTCTTACCTTACTATACTCTGTTATTTGGTAATTAGGGTAAGCAGTTTGAGTTATTTCCAACAGATATTTCCCCCATTTTTCTTCATCTAATTCAGGAGAGGGTATAATGTCAATATGAATGACACCCATATTGACATTTGCTCCTAATGTTTCGAATGCTTTGCGATGAAGATTAATCCTATTTGGAGGATAGTTTGGAACCTGGTCAACGACCGTTACTAGAATTTCTCGTTGACCAGGTATGGATAGATTTCTTATTTTTAGCGTTTGTCCGCATTGGTAAGGAGAGTTTTCCCCTACCGCCGCCGTCATATACAGATTATCTGACCATGGAATACCACATTGTGTAATTTGTCCTCCATCCGTCCATGTAGCCTGCCCTCTAACTGGCTGCTGCCGATCTTGGTTATATGGGTGTGCGGTGTATATGTCGCTATAGCTATAATATGGAGCTTGTGTAAAAGGATAGGCTGGATGGGGACGTTTACTCTTATAGTGATCATTTGGATAATACATCTTTCTTCCTCCCCTCTAGACTCATGTACCGTTACTAACATATGAGTGATGAAGGTTGACCGGTGACATTCTCCTTTTGCCTAAATTAGTCTGATTATTCTTTACAACCCATTTCCTAAATCCATAACAGCTTTATAGTAGCGTCCTAGATACATAGTATCTTTACATGTATTATCTTGTTTCTCTTACTTTGACAAATCGATAAGCTACATAAATTAAATAGATAGGTGTTGCTACATAAAGTAAATATGGAAATCGGCCATGTGACTCGATATTCACTATAATTAATAATGCACCTAAAAAGACAGTCACAATAGTTCCGTAGCGAGGTAAAGGAATTTTTTTAAAGCTTGGAATTTTAATCGTACTAATCATTAAAAAACATAAAGCAGTAAAGACAACCGTTGTTACAATACTAGGAACTTCATTATTAAACAAGGTTAATAGTGCTAATATGCCGCCAGCAGCGGTGATTGGTACACCAGTGAAATGATTCATGGATTGTTGCTCAGATGTAATATTAAATCGTGCTAATCGGTATGCGCCGAATAAGGGAAATAATCCGGAAACTGCAAATCCTAGCATGCCATTATTAAAAAATACCGTATAGTATACTAAAAAGCATGGAGCTACACCAAAAGTTACTATATCGGCTAAAGAGTCTAATTCTTTACCTAATGAACTTTCAGCATGAAGCATTCTAGCGATCCGGCCATCCATGCTGTCTAGCATCATGCCGATAAGAACGAGAACAGCAGCATTTTTATATTGACCTGAAGCGGCATAACCAATGGATAGAAAGCCGCAATAAAGATTTCCTAGTGTAAAGATATTTGGTATTTGTTTCCTTATATTCATGATGTCCTCCTAATAAGTCTATCAATATAGTTGGGTGAATTTCGTCATGTAACTAGTCTTGTAGAATCTAAAAATCTGTATGTAACTAGTGAAAATATAGTTGATGGCCGCTACAAGTCAATTACTTTCTGTGTATGGCTTCGCGAGTTTCCACGTTGCTTCTACGGGGGCTTGTCTGAACGCGCTATCCCGTAGGAATAACCGCCTATCGTTTGTATGTATGGAATGAGCGTCATTGCTCGTGCACGAATAATTGAAATTAATTCATTTAAAAACAGAATACAACGCGTTCCCCATTTACTTTGCTGTTAAAGAAAATTATACTATATTTTGTCGAAAGAGATTTACAAAGTTGCTTTATCCCGCATATAACTGGCAGTAAGATCCGCACTTCAAGCAATAAAGTGAAACAATAAGGGTAAGTGAGGATCAACTGCCAGTAAATGTCCGATTGGTTTAAGGGCCTTTAGGTCATACCCTTGTGGTACTACCAATCCGTGGGAGAAAAGAAAAACCCACGGATTGAAGTTTCACTTTATCCCGCATACAACTGGTAGTAAGCCCCCGGTCAAGCATGGGGAAGGGGGGGAGACTGCCAGTAAATGTCCGATTGGTTTAACTACCAATTCGTGGTGGATAAAGAAAACCCTACGGATGGAAGTTTTCACTTTATGGTATTGGAGGGACACACATTGTTAAAGGCACTACTTAAGCTACTTGTAGAACTAACCGGAAATCGATATATATCTAAGTTACTAATAGCTGTGACAACATCAAAATCTAGTCGAATGCTAATTCCTTTGTTTGTAAAAGTGTATCGGATTAATCTAGCAGAGATCAAGCTTCCACTTTCAGAATACCAGAGTCTTCATCATTTTTTTACTAGAGTACTGAAGCCGGGAAGTCGACCAATCGACAATCATGAAGGGGCTCTTGTCAGCCCAGTTGATGGTGTTATTCGTGCGTTTGGCTCGATAAGCGAGACAGAAACATATGAGGTGAAAGATAGGCAGATTTTATTAGAAGAAATGCTGGGAAGTAAAGAAAAAGCTAATCAATATAAGGACGGAAAGTATATCATTCTATATTTATCTCCGCAGCATTATCACAGAATTCATAGTCCAATCAAAGGGCATATTAAAGGGAACTGGACACTTGGAGGTAAATCCTATCCAGTAAATAGGATTGGTATAAAATATGGAAATCTCCCATTATCTACAAATTACCGCATCATTACAGAAATAGAAAGTAACAAGAAAAATATTGCAGTTGTTAAGGTTGGCGCTCTAAATGTAAATAGTATCCATCTTACCAATCAACATGAACAAGTAGAACCGGGAGAAGAGTTAGCTTATTTCTCATTTGGGTCCACCGTCATATTATTAATAGAAAACGACAACTTTCAGTTTGCAGAAGATGTATCAGCATGGCGTGAAATAAAATATGGAGAAAGTCTTGGGGTTATTGCTAACTAGCTTTCTCCCTTTTTTTCGCCCATCTTTTCCCATAAATATAAAGAATAATGATAAAAAGCATGATCCAGAATATTTTGGTGCTATGAAGAAAGACGTGCTTGATAACTTCCCAGTTATTACCTAAAATCATTCCTAAAAAAATAAATGTCGATACCCATATCATTGCACCAATATAAGCAAAAATAGAAAAATATAAATAGCGGTAGCTTGTTATACCTGCCATATAGGCGGTAATATGTCTAACCCCAGGGATGAAATAGCCGGTTAAAAGAAAAAATCCACCAAATTTTCTAAAGCTATGTTGCACCCATGTAATATTTTTTTCCGTTATATGTACTTTAGGACCAAATCGTTTAATAAACGGTAGCCCTAGTTTTTGCCCAAGAAAATAACTAATCGAGATACCTATGACAGACCCTAATATTGCTACAAGAAGTGATAAGGATAGTGACATACGACCTGCAAATACGCTGTAACCAACGTAAGTGAGTAAAAACTCATCAGGTATTGGTAACCCAATAATACCTAAGATAAGAACAATAAAGATCCCTATATAACCGTAATGTGCAACAAAGCTCCCTAAGTCTGACATGTCCATCCTCCATCTCTATTGGCTGTTTCAATTCATTAGCTGTCTATCTGTCTATTTATCCCACATATAACTGGTAGTAAGCCCCGGTTATGCAATAAAGTGAAACCAAAATGGATAAGTATGGATCAACTGCCCGTAAATGTCCGATTGGTTCCAAGGTCTTTAGATCATACTTCTGTGGTACAAACAATCGGTGAGGGATAAACAAAACTCCCCACGCATTGAAGTTTCACTTTATTTGATAATAATCGCTTAATTTCCATTATAGATTATAACATGGACTCTATCATACTTACTATGTTGAAATAGGATTGAATAGTATGAAAGATGGTGACGGTGGCTAATAATAACGGCGGTTTTGGACTAAACATCGCGGAGAGGATAGTTAGACTTATCAACTATACTTTTTAATAGCTAAGTTTTTAATTAATTAGGTCAATAATAAGATGATAGGTGCTTAAAGATGGTGTAATAAAAGCGTTCGATATTAAATATTTATACCTTCTAAAGGTAGTAAGGCATTTTAATGTTGTTTCAACCTCGATATGAACATTTGCAAATGGAATAATGTTACTAACCTCCATTAGAATACTAACTATGAAATTACATTAATCTATATGGAATAATCATCATTCCATCGTCTTCTAGCCATTCAGCAAAGAGAACATTTTCAAATTTATCTATCCCTTTGCTTAATAATTGATCGTTAAGCCAGTGTATGTCTTTGTTTATCTCTTCTAGATTTTCTTTAATCAATTTCCCATCAGAAATTAACGTTATAGGCAGATAAATGGTGAAAGCAGGGAGGTTGAAATCTTGTAAGGTTGTCTTTTGATATTTTGCTTTTTTTAATACACTAATAGAACCATTTGGTTCAATAAATGCAAATGATACTTCCCGAATGGAGAAGATTTCACTTTGACGGAGTAAACTTTGTAATTGGTTTATATTCATTCGACATTTTTTTAACTGCTGATAGTCAACTTGTCCATTTCGAATTACCATGGAAGGCTTACCTTCAAATAATTTTCTTAAAAATAGAGATTTTTGACCGATGTAATCAAGGAAAGATAGTAAACCTCCCCAAATAAGGATTGCTACAAAGATATGCAAGATAGGGACCCTTTCTTCATAAATTGCATTTCCCAACAACTCGCTTAGTACGATTGCAGAAATAAAGTGGAAGGGTGTAAACTGATCGATTAACTTTTTACCTAATATGCTGATAAAGACAAATAGAAATAAGAAACCTATCGCTAGCTTCATAGACATTTGAATGATTTCCACAGTTTATTCTCCCATCTATTGTTCCGTACTCATATATTCATAGTTTTACCAAGATTGTTTCGATACATACAGAAATATAAGATAAAAAGCTTTATCTCATCCGTTTATATGTTGCTTTATTTCAATATATGAAAAGGAAGGGGTGTCCAATGTTTTTAGCAAGCGTATGTAGAGTAGTTTCTATCGAGGCTACAAAATTTGCTGAAAAAAGCCGTACCCATTATGAATGAGCGCGGCTTAATTTGCTATGAATAACAAGGTAAATGGCAATACCAACGAAGCTGATGGATGTTCCTAAAAGGAGGTGAAGCGTTTCAGAAATATGAAAGGAATGCAAAACGGTATCTGGTAAGATTAGTAATGCTAGAATAATCAACATGGCCCACGTTTTTGCCCAATATGAAATAGCTAGTAGTAAGGCGAGTGTAAGGATTGCAGTAATTATCATACCAAGCATTTCTAGATGGATAACGGGTGTTTCTATTACTTCGTTTAAAAAGATTAAACCTATGTACAAACTAATTGGCAATAGGCCAAGTACGTAAAAAATGACATATTCGACTATTTTGGAAAGATTATGTGCAGCAATATATTTAAATGCTTGAAATACACAAATGATAAAAACAGTAGCAATACTTAAGTAACCAATGATTTCTAATAGAGAATAGGACACGCTCCCCTGAAACAGGTCATTCATGATAATAAAACCAAAGGAGCCAAAAACAATAATAACAATATACGTAAACCATTCCTGATAGTCTGTTAGCATTTCATCAGAGATTTGATCCATATATGCCTTAGGCGATTGCCCAACAATGTTATCAATTGACTTGCCATCTCGCTCTGCCTCGATGAGGTGCACTTGTAATTCCTCTACGATATCCTCAATTTCATCTGCATTTTTTCCACTTGAGAATAAATAGATGCGTAAATCTTCTAAGAATCGTTTACTCTTTTTCGAAAGTACAATACGATTTGTATTCATTTCAACATCCCCTTTATGTAAATAGGCTTTATTTTGTCTCATCGCTCAGTACACGGTTTACGTTTGCTTGCAACGTTTGCCACCGCTCCATAAAATGTTGTAATTCGCTTTCACCTTTTTCTGTCAGTGAGTAATATTTTCTTCTTGGTCCAGCAGTTGATTTTTTTAAGGTTGAAGTTACTAGCTCTTCTTTTTGCATGCGCATAAGTAATGGATAGATCGTTCCTTCGCTAAATGAATGGAAGCCGTAGTCTTCAAGCTTTTCAGCTAGCTCATATCCATATACCTCTGTATCCTTAATAATTGCTAGCAGACAACCATCGAGAATACCTTTCATCATTTGAGTTGTAGACAATGGAGTAACACCTCTTTCTTTGCCTTGCATTACAAGGTAATGCAAGTATACGATTATTTACCTTGTAATGCAAGGTATTTGTTTTTGTAGTTAAAAAATAATGGAAAAGTGCATTACACAGTAGCCAGTGGAAGAGTAATTTTCATGTAAATGGTATACTAAGGGAAGAAAGGATGAGGTGGTTAACATGCAACGTTTAGTCTTTGAAAAGGCGTGGGACAAGACAATTGATTCACAGGATAGACAGGACCTCGTGAAAGCATTTGAAAAAGCAAATCAAGCAGATCATCCGGAACGGTTTATTCCATTTTGGCAAGCGCGTAATCACCGTGATGACCTTCTTATTACAGTAATCATTCAAAATCTAACGGACGATATTCTGACATTGGATGGTGTGCGTTTGACCTACGATGAAAAAGGTTATGCAATTGCTACCCATACCTTTTCAGATGCAAGGTTAACGCTTGAGCCTAGATGTAGTATGCCGTGGACATTTATTTTTCCTAAGTCTACGATACAACAAGAGCCTGAATTAGAGTCTGGTTATGTAAGAGAACGGAACTAAAGTAACTATTTCTTTAAACTAGAGGGGCCGGCTAGCCACTTCATATAGGAGGAAATGATGAAGAAGCGAACCTTAGTGATAAATCTTGATTTGGACGAAACACAGATAAACACAATAAAAGAAATAATACCAGAATGGAGGGTAGTGGCAGATAAACATCCTGAGAACGTATTGGAGCAATTATCAGAGGCGGAAGTGATTCTGCATTGGAAGAAAGCGATTGCCCCAACCATACTGGAGCAAAATACGAATTTGCAATGGGTACAAACATGGAGTGCAGGGGTGAACAGTCTTCCGCTTGCTACTTTAAAAGAAAGGAATATTGTAGTAACAAGTGCGAATGGTGTGCATGCTTATCCAATTTCAGAGACTATATTTGCTTTAATGCTTGGACTTACTCGTAAAATTCATACGTATGTTCGTCAGCAGCAAGCAAAGCTATGGCATCATGCTCACCTCAACCAAGAGATCCATGGCAAGACCATTGGAATCATCGGCGTTGGAGCAATCGGTTTAGAAACAGCTAAAATTGCGAAGGCATTTGGGATGCGTGTACTTGGTGTACGACATTCCGGAAAGCCGACAGATGATGTGGAACAGATGTATCGAGCTGATCAATTAGCTGAAGTACTTCCGCAATGTGATTTTGTCGTAATAACCTTACCGTTAACCGAGGAGACGAAGCAGATGTTTGCAGCTCAGCAATTCCAACAAATGAAGGAAACCGCCATATTAATTAATATTGGACGTGGTCCAATTATTAATGAGCAGGATCTTGTCCATGCTCTGCAACAAAAGCAAATTGCTGGAGCGGGGCTGGATGTATTTACAACGGAGCCATTACCATCAGAAAGCCCACTTTGGGATATGGAAAACGTCATTATAACACCACATACAGCTGGTTCTACTGAGCATTATGCTAAGCGCGTCATCGATGATATTTTTTTGCCCAACTTACAGCGCTATGCTAAGGGAGAATTACCAAATATGAATGTTGTTAACCTGGAAAAAGGGTATTAATGTCGCCATCGTTTAGCAGCCGATTAAGAAGCAAAGGAATGATTTAATTGAATATATTATGGGATTTTGATGGTACATTAATAGATACATACCCTCGTTATACGGAATGTTTTAAGGAGGTTTTACAGGACAAAGCGGATGAACACGAAATTTATCAACAATTAAAGATTTCGTTTGGTCATGCTATTACCTATTTTAGGATGACAAGAGAACAAGAAGAAGAGGTGAGACGTCTCATAGATCATATCTCGCCCGAAGAAGTAAATCCTTTTGAGGGGTTAGAACATGTCTTGCAATTTGCTGATACCAATGTCATTATGACGCATAAGGATCGTAAAAATTTGCTACGTGTATTAAACTACCATGGTTTAGCGTCATATTTCTCGGATATGGTGACGATCGATGATGGTTTTCCTCGTAAGCCGGATACTTCCTCATATGTTTATTTACATGAGAAATATCGGCTTGATTTAGCTGTAGGTGATCGCGAAATTGATCTGATCCCAGCAAAGAAACTAGGAATAAAAACATGCAGCTTCCAAAATCAATATATTTCAGCTGATTTCTACCTTACTAGTTATACTGACTTTTTTGAGGTTGTAAAATAGTTGTAGCGCATACCCTCCTGAACGAATGGTGATATAACACCCGCCCGTTTAGATAAGTCTGTTGTACAAGGATTCATCCCACATATAACTGGCAGTAAGAACCACACTTCATGCAAGTGAAGCTAATATGGATAAGTGGGGGATCGACAGTAAATATCCGATTGGTTTAAAGGCCTTTAGGTCATACCCTTGTGGTACAAACAATCCGTTGGGGTCAACAAAACCCTTACGGATTGAATCTTCACTTTATTAACCAACAGGATGGATGCTTATAACTTTTCCATGGTTTAGCTTCTTACGGATGGAAATACATTATATACTTCCACCCGCACTGTTTGTGGAACTTGACTGTTTCCTTTTTTCAATTGCATTCACTCCCATGACTACAATGACGAGTTCTGCCATGCTTATATGGTTCGTGTGTTTAACTAGTTCATAAGCAGGGGAAGAAAAGAAATGATTCATTCGCTTAAACATAGCAATTTCATTACCCTTCGTATCGACAACAGTGAATGCTTTTGAGAAGGTAGGAGAAGTTATCGTATAAGTCCCCCTGCCAGTAGTTTTGTAGCTATATTTTTTTGAGAATGAGAACCAGCTTGTTTTTAATACAATTCCGAAAGAAGTCTCCATCTTCTAGCGTGTGAAGGGCGTATCCCAACGGTAAGGGTGGTAAGTGGTGGGAGTAGTTCACTACACCAAGCACTTCGCATTGTGATCATATACCGTCCATTGATTAGAAAAGGACGCAAGCTTTCCTGAGGCTTGTTTGACTTGCTTGTCATCATATACGGCAACTCCAGAGCGAGAAAGCAGTCTTTAAATCAAGATAGCCTATCTCCTCATTATGCTTATTCTTCATAGTAGTATAGCCGGATGATAAAAAGTTATCGGAAATAAAAACATTATTGTTCTCCATAACTGTCACCTTCCATATCTAATGCTGGTTTACGTCCGGTATACCAAATAAACGCTCCCTTTGCCTGATCATAGGATAGATCATCTAATGTCTCCACATGGATTGGTTTCCCTCGGTTTGTTGTTGTAATGGTGGCAAGTCCTAAACGTTTTTTTAGTAGTGATTGAGATAAGTCAAATTCGATAATTTTTTCACGAGTTGTTATGACAGTAGTTAACGAAAAGCCACCGGAACGAATCTGTAGAAATTCCTCATGAATCAAAAAGCGTGTAAAATAGAAATCTAATATACGAGAAGTATATGTTAATACAAAGAGAATCGGCGAAATAATCCACCATTCAGGCTTCCAAATCATTAGTATTGCTGTAACAATTAACCAAAGCCACGGAATGCGACATAATCGTACGATAAGTGACTTCTTCGGTAAACGTTCCATTTCTGTTTTCACTTCAAAATCAGGAAGCAGCTCTTCGATTAGTGTAATCGCTCGTTTAGTTGGCAAGAATGGATACAAGGAATTAACCTCATCCCCGGAAAAATCAACTCCACCTGCGCTAATGAGCTTAACTTCTGCTAGATGTAGTATTCGTTTAAATAAGGATTGTTCGATATGGACAGCTTGCACGTTTTGTTTTCGTATCGAAAAATGCTGTTCATTGAGTATGCCCTTTCTAATATAAATACGGTTTTCATCAGAAGCTATTTCATATTTTCCATACTGAAGGTAGGTTCGTACTAATCCAAAGACTACAGCAGCAAGAATAACCAACATAATAACGATTGTTAACAATAGCCAAGAATGGATGAGGAAGTCGAAGGTCCCCTCAGCGAAGTCTGTCAGATCGTAAACCTCATTGATATTCTGAAAGACGGAAATGAGTAAAGGAATAAGCAATAAATAACTAAAGGACAACACGGAGGCCTTCAAAATATCATTCTTGCTTGGATTAAAATGGATCGTTCTTTTTTCATGATTAACCAAGTCCTCAGAGGACTCTATTCTCACACAATCTTTTTCTGCATCTTGTTGTTTAAATTGATCCAACGTATCTTCCATACGTTGTGCTTCTTTTATTGCTAGAGCGGTAAATGTAAATGAAGCATCATTACTTTCAGCCCCAGTTTCTAACGTTATGGACGTTAATTGAAACATGCGTAAATAAAATGGCGTATGTGATTGGACATTTTGGACACGTTGGTATGGAATAGTGTGGTGTTTTTTGGTAAATACGCCTTCCTCTATTTCAACAGCATCCTTTTTTAGCGTATAGGTTGTTTTCCACCATTTTAGAATGATAGAAAATAATGCGTAAACCAAATAAACGATAAATAGAATTCTGCCTATTTTCACCCACATAGCATCATTGGATAAGTTAATAATAAATAAAATAAAGAATATGAAGAATGTATTCTTTAGAGATTTAATATAGGAAACGGGTATCATCAGTGGATGCATTCGCTTGCTTAAATCCATTAGTATTCCACTTCCTTTATCCGCGCTAGTGTTGCAATTTGATTTCTTAGCGATGTTGCCTCTTGTTCGGATAGTGCAGGAATCTGGTGGGTGGACGCCATCGTCCCGATAGAAATCGTATACAAATTGTATTTTCGTAATAATGGACCTTGTTCCAATCCGACATACTGTACTTTGGTCATCGGAATCATTTGATTATGAATGTGCCATTTACCGTGCCGTAATTTTACATACGCTTCGTCTACCCCGTATCGCCAATATTTTTGTAGCAATACAGGCTCGAAAAAGATGGACCAGATCGCAGTGATAATATCTAAAGTAAGAACAATCCATAGGACATAAGTGACCCAATTATACCAGTCAAAATGATTATCAAGTATAAGTAGGATTATTGCCATCAGTATAAAGCTTATATGGATCATGCAATTAGAGATCCGCCAGACGCGAATGGCGTCTTTGGAAATGTGTTGATCAGGTTCTTTCATGTTTGCATACATATGTTTGTCACCTTCTATCATCGAAATAATAAAATTGCTTGTCTTTTATTACGAATATGATGTCCGATTTGTTTCAATAGATTTGCGAAAGACGGTAACCGCAAGATTGAGGACGATAAGCAAGTGAATTTTTTGTTAAACTAGGAATAAGGTAGAAACGTGAAGGGAGTGAGCTTTCCATGATCGATCTTTCCTTTGAAGAAATGTGGGAGCGGATCGTCGCTTGTGATCGAATGTATGATGGACAATTTTACACAGCTGTCAAGACCACAAAGATTTATTGTCGCCCATCTTGTAGATCGCGTAAGCCCAAAAAATGTAATGTAGAATTTTATGATCGAATGGATCAAGTAGAAGCGGCGGGATATAGGCCATGTAAAAGATGTCAGCCAGAGGTAGAGCACTCCCCGCATGTGGCACTTGTGCAGAGCGTTATCTCGTATTTGCTACAGCATTATAGGCAACGAATTGTCTTGCAGGATATTGCTGATCACATTGGTATGAGCTCCTATTATTTAGAACGAGTGTTCAAAGAGGAAACATCGGAAACACCTCGCACGTATTTAGAAAAAATTCGGATGGATAAGGCGGCGTATTTATTAAAAAATACTGATTTGAAGAATTTGGAAATTTGTTATCGAGTAGGGTTTCATAGCCCATCTAATTTTTATAAAGTCTTTCGTAAACATCAGCATTGTTCACCTAGTGAATATCGAGATGGCCTAATTCAGCAAGGAGGGGAACGGTAAGAATGAAATGGTGCGATTGCCAAACATATATAGAAATAATCCCTCCGGAACATTTTAATTTTCATGAATGTTTGCTATTCCTTAACAGGTCAGATCAAGAGATTGTACATGTTATTCATGAGGAAGGTGTATATAAGCTGTTAAAAATAAACGATTCTATAATACTATGTCGCATTGTTTATAATGATCAGGTACTAGCCGTCCATTTTCCAATAGAGGTTCCTTCTACCGAAGAAAAGCGAGAGGTAGTGCGCTTTATTTGTGAATGGTTTGATTTAGATAGGAACGTAGAATTGTTTTATCAAGCTGCAGAACAGGATCAGTTGCTCAGCCGACTTACATTAACGTATCGAGGCTTACGCATGATTGGTATTCCCGATCTCTTTGAAGCATTATCCTGGGCAATTATTGGTCAGCAAATTAATTTAACCTTTGCTTACAAATTAAAAAGGCGATTTACAGAGAAGTATGGGGAATATATGACATTTAAGGGAGAAACGTTCTGGCTGTTTCCAGAGCCAGAAAAGATTGCTATACTAACTGTCAAAGAGCTAAGAGCCCTGCAATTTTCTACTAGAAAGGCAGAATATGTCATCGGCGTTGCTAGGTTAATACGTGATGGTTATGTAACCAAGGATGACTTACAGGGAAAGGATTACGATACGATAAAGCAGGCGTTAGTAGCGATTAGAGGTATTGGAAACTGGACAGCCGACTATGTGTTGATGAAATGTTTTCGGAGAGCCAATGCATTACCAATCGCCGATGTCGGCTTGCACAATGCTCTAAAAATTCAGCTAGGCTTAGATAAAAAGCCATCAATAAAGGAAATTGAAGTAATAGCAACGAATTGGGAAGGCTGGCAGGCTTATGCTACCTTCTATCTTTGGAGGTCTTTATATGATGAACCTGTATAAAGTTGATTTTCCATCACCGATTGGTGTAATAGAGATTGCTGGAACAAAAGACACTGTTTATTCCGTGTTATTTGCTGATCGTGAAATTGTTGAATATGCTCGAACTTCGGATACGCCACAAGCTATTGAAATTTGCTATCAGCAGCTAGAGGAGTACTTTGCTGGAAAACGATTGGAATTCACGTTTCCTTATGAAGTGAGCGGAACAGCGTTTCAAAGAGAGGTATGGCAGGCATTGACGACCATTCCATATGCAAAAACGGCTAGTTATCGTGATATTGCACGGACTATCGGTAGAGAAAAGGCTGTTCGCGCAGTTGGAAGTGCCAATGGTAAAAATAAAATTAGTATTGCCATCCCATGTCATCGAATTATTGGAGCAAACGGGAAGCTAACAGGCTATGCTGGTGGTTTATGGCGGAAGGAATGGCTATTGGAGCATGAGCAACGAATCAGCTCTAGTGAAAAAATGGATTTGCTATCATGAGCAAAATAAAATTTTTTGGGTGTTATCAGAGTATATCCAACGTTTATTCGATGAACATATGGATAAAGGAAGGGTAAGGCGTTTATTTAACCCGCATATAAACTAGCAGTAAGACCTCATTTCAAGCAATAGGGTAAATTGCCAGTAAATGTCCGATGGATTTAAAGGCCTTAGATCATATCCTTGTGGTACTAGCAATCAGTGGGGGATTAACCAAAGCCTCCTACTAGCTAATTGCATTCATCATAAAATCAAATAAACCCGTTGTTCCACGAAGTTGGTCATATACTTCTTGGCAATGCCCATCTGGCTAGTCCCACACTTTCCGTCTTTTGCATTATCACCTAAACCCAATAAAACGATAACGGAGTTCATTCAATATATTGTAAATTATTACGTCTCTACATCATAAATGTTCATGATAAAATGATATATGTAAAACCTTTGATACTATGGAAAGGGGCTGATATATATGCAAACCAGTTTGCTTGAAAAATCACCTCATGGTAGAGAGCGTATATCCCATGAGCTGTATGCCCTACTAGAAGAAATTGGTTCAAAGAAAAAAATGTATAAGGACTCCCATCTTTTTCATGAAGGAATGGAAGCTCATGAAATTTACCTGATTAAGTCTGGTCTGATTCAAATTAATAAGCTTACTGCAGACGGCAAGGAATTATCTCTTCGTATATGTAATCATGACGATATTGTAGGCGAGCTTACATTATTTAGTGAGAATGCTAGGTACTTTCTCAGCGCGAAGGTTGTGGAGTCTGGTGAGGTCGTAATCATTAATAAGGATAGATTGGAAAAAGAACTCCTCTCTAATGCTGCCTTAACACTTGAATTTATGAAGTGGTCGGGAAACCATATGCGGAAATTCCAATCTAAAATTAGAGATCTGCTCTTGAATGGCAAAAAAGGTGCATTATACTCTACGCTTATTCGTTTATCAAACAGCTATGGTGTAACTTGTTCTAATGGTATTCTTATTGACATGGCTTTTACTAATCAAGAGATGGCTTTGTTTTGCGCAGCAAGTAGGGAAAGCGTCAATCGGATGCTTAGTAGACTTAGGAAAATGGACATCATATCCATTAATAGTAGCGGAAAAATTCTCATAAAGGATATTCAGTTCCTAAGAGATGAAATTGGCTGTGAGGATTGTCCGATTGAAATATGCAACATTAACTAAATAGATGAGTGTTTTTAAGCGTATAGGAACGTTTATGGTAAGTGAGGACAACACCGAGTCGCTTCTGGAAAATTATATAGCACAGTATTACGCTAGTACAGGCTGATGAAGAATGGCATGCCTATTGCCTGTATTGGCGATCACACTGTGCTATTCTTTAATCAAAGTTATTAAGAAGCCACCTCATGAACGCCTCGATATGATTAAATATTGGATACGGATCGGAGCGTTGCTGTAATGGTAGTGATGTTATGACTGCCTGAATGTTTGTCATTTGATCCAAGAGGTGAAGGTCTTGTTCACTCCTAATGAAGACAATTTTGCTATAGTTCGCTTGCTTGTATCCTTCTATGATCAACAGCTCTATCCCCATCATTTGATAGATTTTCACTATTTGGTCTACATATACAGGATTTTGATAAGATAATTGAAGCATACCATCTCCTTCCACTCCTGAGATAATTGCGCCTGCCTTTACGTGTTTTTCACTATCTTTGTTCTCCATTCCCAATGGATAACCACCATGGCCGTGATGTTTTAAGGAGGCTACTCGGAATCCTTGTTTGGAGAACGTTTTAATCATTCTGGATACAAGGGTTGTTTTTCCGCTGTTTTTATATCCGACAACTTGAATAATTTTCATATGAATCCTCCTCAACCACTGCTTACAGATGGGATGAAAGCAACCGTATCCCAGATTTTACTACGCCTTCGTTTCTAGCATATCCTTCGTTAATCGCTACATTGTTTGATCTAATCCGAGAGGATACATGTTCTTTAGTTTTTCTTTAAAATCTGTAATTGTTATTTGTCTAACCGTAAGCTTGATATTCCAAATAAAGGGTACGTTCCCTCTGCCCATTCTCGGACAGTACCAATAAATGTTGTTATTGCATCAGCTTTCCTTTTAACTAAGGCATCGACCTGAATTGGTTATTCTACAATATTAAAATAATACTTACATATCATCTAATAAAATTACCGAAATTTCACTACCCTGTTTGTATCCCCTTGTACCAGCAGGAAATTCGATAAATACATTGGCAGCCCCAAGCGAGGAGACAACGTTGGATTTATCCAACCCAATTGGTGTCGCGACTAACTTTCCTTGATGAAAAGTTAGACGGCCCCTGACAAATCTGTCAAACGGATTTGGTTTGGAGAAATCAGCACCCAATATTGCCGTTTCCTTTTTTAAAAGTGGATGAAAAGCATGGAGAAATTTTCGAATTGCCGGCCTTGTAAAAAGTTCAAAACCTACAAAACAGGCAGATGGATTCCCTGATAAACCAAATAACAGCTTGCCTGTTTTTTTTGCAACAGTTGTGACACTGCCAGGACGCATTCCCACTTTATTAAATAGAATTTCTGCTCCCAGTTCTTTATAGATATCCTGCATATAATCGTAATCTCCGACTGAAACACCACCGGTAGTTATTAAAATATCGACCTGATCCAATGCCTGTTTCACTTGCTCAAAGCAGGCTGTGAAATGATCACTGAACTGACCAAAATAATAGGGTTCCCCTCCTGCACGTATTACTTGTGATTGAACCATATAAGCATTACTATTTCTAATTTTACCTGGCTGTATTTCTTCATCTAACTCTAATAGTTCACTACCAGTTGCGATAATTCCGACAGTTGGTTTTTTGCTTGTGGGAACATGCTTATAACCGAAGGTGGCTAATAAGGCAACTATTCCTGGACTGATATAGGTGCCTTTTTTAGCTAGAACCTCTCCAGATTTGGCATCCTCACCGGTAAAGGAAATATTCTCTCCTTGTTGTAGCCTTCGTTTAATTTGGATGTATCGTTTTTCACAAGCTTCATACTCTTTTACAGATTCAAACATAATAACGGCATCGCAACCATTGGGGACTTGCGCACCTGTCATGATTCGTACGGCTTGCATTTTGCCAACCTTCCCAGTAAACACGCTCCCGGCACCAATCTCTGCAATAACTTCATAGTTTTGAGGATTGGTACTAGCAGCAGCTTCTGTATCCTTAGAGCGAACTGCAAACCCATCATAGGGCGAGCGATCAAAAGGAGGGATGGGATGATCAGCTACCAAATCGTCTCCAAGGAAATGTCCGTAGCTTTGATGGATAGGGATGTAATGGATACTTCCCTGGGGAGCATATTTGATCACACGTTTTAATGCATCGTTCACTTTAATTGGTTTTCGACGTTCAACCATTTAATGTAACCTCCTAAACGATTAGTTTCTTATAGAAATTTTGTGCTTGTGTCATAGAATTCGTTCCATGAATGAGGCTCCTGCCATCTTTAAAAAAGACAATGCGTTAGAGTTCATATTTCATGAAAAGCAAAAGGAATTTACCCCCTTACTAAATTGATAGCCTAATTGAATTGTTTTTGTACTAAGTTAAGAAAGTATAAAATCAGTGCAATGACTGCGTTAAGCCAAGTAGTTATTTTGAAATGTTTGTGTATATTGGCAATGCTCCGACTAATTACTTCGCTTTCCGCGGGCACGGCCTCAACTAACTTTGCAAAGAAGAACACGTTACAAAGTGGATTTTCGGCTCGCGCTAATCCCGCAGGAGTCTACGTAATTAGTCTCCGCTATGAGAATGTGCAACAATTCTTGTCATAAGTAATAGGTTGACTTTTTTTACAAAAAATCGTTATCCGTGAGTATAAAAACAGCTGTGTTACTTCATGCTAGCGTTGTAGAGCCTGATAATAGCGAAGGCCGGCTACTTCAACTCCTGTGGGAAATGTTTGACCTGAAGATCCACTTTTTTGAGCGGGTTTTGCTAAAAAAGTTAGCTGAAGGACAAACCCCACGGAAAGGGAAGTGGGCAGCCGGAGTGATTCCATAATAGCTACTAGAGGAAGCGTAAATCTGAGCATGTAGTGATAAGGACTGAGCGAATTTTGCTCAGTTTTTCTTATTTTTTCTTTTGTTATATTCATGAACTTTTCTTCCGTGGAGTGTTTGTTTAATCTATGTGTCATACGATTCCCTTTTCAATTCCTAAAGTAACCCCATTGAAATATAGTTTTGCCACGCTTCGTTGTCTCTTTTATCCCGCATATAACTGGCAGTAAGTCTCCACTTTAGGTACTAAGAGTGAAACCAATAATAAAGTGCTTTTTGTATCTGTAATTTAAGTTAATCATAGCGCATTATGCGAAGTTGTGAAAAACATCACTCTATACTTATGGTATGTCACTGCTTTCTCTGTGAATTACTACAGGATAAATATGTGATGTTTTTCACAGCCAATCATCAAGTAAATCGATATCGTAAAGATGTCGAGATCAACTTGGAGAAAGGGGAAATTATTCCTATGAAAAAGCCTGGTATACAGTTATCGATGCAAACATCTAGCCTAATTGTTGGATTTATGATCTGGGTTTTAATCTCATCTTTAATGCCTAGTATTCGGGAAGATATTGTTTTAACATCAGGTCAGGCTTCACTAGTAACTGCAATTCCTGTGATTCTTGGGTCTATATTACGTATTCCTATTGGATTTTATGCCAATCGATTTGGCGCCCGATGGGTATTCATAGTTAGCTTTATCATCCTACTATTCCCTGTCTATTATTTGAGTATTGCAAGCTCCTTTACAGATTTATTAATAGGTGGATTACTTCTCGGGGTTAGTGGTGCTACATTTTCTATTGGGGTCACATCGCTACCTAAGTATTATCCAAAAGAAAAACATGGTTTTATTAATGGTATTTATGCGGTTGGGAATGCAGGTACGGCCATTACAACTTTTGCAGCGCCTGTTATCGCTCAGTCTCTGGGCTGGCAAAGCACTATTCGATTATATATCCTTTTAATAATCCTTTTTATTGGATTGAATTTTTTGTTTGGTGATAAACAGGAAACAAAGGTCAAAAATTCGATGTCTGAGCAAATAAAGGGTGTGTATCGTAATGCTACACTTTGGTTTTTAAGTCTGTTTTATTTTGTAACATTCGGTGCCTTTGTCGCTTTTACGGTATTTCTTCCAAACTTTTTAGTGAATAATTATCACTTAGATACAGTAGATGCGGGTTTGAGGACGGCTGGATTCATTGTGTTAGCCACGCTCTTTCGCCCTTTAGGCGGCTGGCTGGCAGACAAATTCAATGCGTATATTATGTTAATGATTACCTTTATCGGTATCGCATTTTCGGGGATTTTATTGTCCTTTTCCCCAGGAATTGGCTGGTACACCATAGGGTCTATTGCTGTTGCTATGAGCGTGGGTATTGGGAATGGAACCGTCTTTAAACTTGTTCCTTTATACTTCTCTAAACAAGCAGGTATTGTAAATGGCATCGTCTCTGCAATGGGGGGATTAGGTGGCTTTTTTCCGCCAATCATACTAACAGCTGTTTATACAATAACAGACCATTATTCTATCGGTTTTATGGCTTTATCTCAATTTGCATTCATATGTTTAGTGATCGTCCTGTTTTTATATTACCAAGATCAGATGAATATTGAACGGAAAATTATTGAAAGTACTGCAGAAGCAATTATTATAACCAATAAGGATGGTGTTATCCAAAACGTGAATCCTGCTTTTACTCGTGTTACCGGTTTTACAAAAGAAAATGTAATTGGCAAAAAACCAAGTATACTACATTCTGGAAAACAGGATGCTGCCTTTTATAAGAAAATGTGGGTCCATATCCATCAAAAGGGATTCTGGGAAGGAGAAATTTGGAACAAACGAAAAAATGGAGAAATATACAAGGAGTGGCTCAATATAAGTGCCGTTAAGAATAATGTTGGTGATGTTAAATATTATGTAGGCATGTTTAATGATCTGACAGAATTCAATCAGTCGAAATATAGAGATCATCATAGTTAATAAGTGATAATTTTGCTTTTTTGTAAAAGTGATTTCTATCACTGACTCTAGAAAGGAAATAGCTTACATTGGAGATAAGTCAGGTATTGGAGGTAATCATAATGAATACATTTACGAAAGATCACACACCAGCTCATATTGTAAAGATGTTCCCGAAGGCCAGTGACTTGTTTAAGGAGCATCAGATTGACTTTTGCTGTAACGGAGATCGCCCTCTTAAGGAAGCATTTGCTCAAAACAATCTTGATGGAGATGCGATTTTAAAGGAATTAAATACCAATTATCAAGGATGGCAGGCAAATGATTCTACTGTCGATTGGGGTACGTTCTCTATATCAGAACTAGTAGATCACATCGTTCATACACATCATGCCTATTTGTTAGAGGAACTCCCTGCATTAGGGGAATTTGTTACAAAGGTTTTTCGTCGACATGGAGCAGATCAACCACATTTAATAGAATTGCATCGATTATACAATCATTTCAAAGTAGAAATGGAGGAGCATACTTTAAAAGAAGAGAATGAACTTTTTCCTTTATTGAAGGAATACGAATTAAACCCGAATGAAAAGCTGTTACAGCAAATTTATGAGACAATTCATAAATTAGAAAAAGAGCATGACGTTGTTGGAGAAGACTTGAAGGAAATGCGGGCCATTACCGATGGATATCAACCTCCTGTGAATGCATGCGGTACGTATCAAATTACCTATGCTAGATTAGCTGAATTGGAAGATGATACATTCCAGCATGTTCATTTGGAGAATAATATCTTGTTTAAGCGAATATAAACGACACAAAAACCGAGAATGACATATCTTTTGTCGTTCTCGGTTTTTGGTAGTCTAGGAAATTAAAAAATTTGCCGATGTGGATAAATAGGCGCATGTTGAGCTGCGTCCGGCTTCAGATTTTTCGGAAGCAAAGACGCTTTCCTGGATCTTCCTCGCCCTTTTCCTGTAAGGTGTGATTCGGATACATCGCACATAGAAAAAGATAAGCGCTCTTTTTACTATTTTATCGTTCCGCTTTTGCTATCTATTTTAGTTATGTATCCGATCCATGTGTTTCGTATTAGCTCCGTGGGTAAACAAATTCATTTAGGAAATAAGGCACAATGCTTCTATGAGATGCTTTTCTTTCCTCTACAAAATGCTTTATCTCTGTAAAAAATGCCTCATCTAGCAATGGATATTGCACTGTTCGAACTTGGTCTAAGATTGAGTTATGTTCAATTACTGCGTCAACACTTGCGATTAATTGATCAACAAGTTTTTTGCTTGGTGTGATTCCCATAACATCTTTATATATTTGTGCATCTTCTTCTATATCTAATACATGATATGGCAGCTTCATATCGATATGGATGCCATCAACAAGGTTTTCCGCGTATAATGCACGAACCTTTTGGTAATAAATTCCGCTAGTTGTTACAATTATTCTTCCACCAAAAAGTGCTCTCACTTGTTGCAATAGGTCACGCACTTCATCTAATGGGTTAATCAGAAATTCGCCTCCACTGAACATTATAGCATCGAATAAAAAGCCACTTTTCTTCAAATAGTCATATAAATCATTTGTGGTCTTATATTCTTTTGGTGTGTTAGCGATGATTTCCTCATAATTATGACAGTCCAAACAATGAAGGGGACAGCCTGACAATGAATGAATCAATAATGTGGTATGATTAGGCAAGTCAGTAAATGTGCGAATAAAGTTATTGTATAATTTCATTGTGATGTTATCACCGCTAATTAACGGTGGACAGCCTCCTTCAACGCAGCTTCTTTTAATCGTTTTCTCATCGCCCAATCGTATCTTCTCGCTTTTGACCAGAAGTTATATCTCCCTTCATAATATCCCTTATCATCTACATGGACGTTGTTTCTGGAGATCATTTTCAAATAACCAATAACTCTGCTGAAAGTTGCAATGTCTTTTGATTCACAGACGGGACAACGATGAATGTTCTTAGCATCTTCAGCAATGATTTTCTGACCGCAACTCATACAAGACGTAATCGTTGGTGTCAATGTAATATAATTAATCGGTTTTTCAAAAATTTTATCCATGTATTTGGCTAAGGCTTCTGGTTTTACTTTTACTTCAAGAAAATGATGTAATACACTGCCGGATGTAGCATAGCCTTGGAATTCAGCACTGTTTTCTAATTGTTCTGCGAAATCATCTTCAGAAAATGGAGTCATACAGCCACTAGTCAAGTAAGGATTATCTCCTTCACCTTGTACATAGATTTCACGATTATTTGCTTTTGCCCATTTAAGGTCATGGCGTGCAAGTTTAATGGCAGCATTTTCGGCAGGGGCATACTCAATTCCACATGCCACGTTATCTCTCACAATAAATTCATTTACAATCTCTGTCATGTATTGCATAATTTCGTGAGCAATCATTTTACCATTTTTATCTTTAATTCCATCCTTATAGCCTAAATTAATGAGACCTTCATTCATACCAGTAAGGGCGAATACATTAAAATAGTTTTTCAAGTTTTTATTAAAGGCGAAAAAAGTCGGATATAATTCTTTGTTTTGTTCAATCCACTTTCTCTTTTCCATGTGGGCTTCCTGCATAACTTCCATATACTCACGTATCTTCACTTTGACGAGATTCATATCATGTCCGAATTCCAAAAGCACCCTGTTCATGTTTAAATTGAGCACCTGTACAGCACCTGTGGAGCCTGTTGATGATCCGAAAACACCACCACCGGCTTTCGATAGTGTCTCTAAGTTGATTTGCAGCCTACAACAGAGACTCCTACTCACTTCTGGATCCTTTGCTTGAATGAGTGGATTTAATGCTTTGTAATATGGATCCTTAAATGGCTTTGTTTTAAAGTTCTCAAAATATACACCACCCCAATGATACATTTTATCCAGTAGTTCGATAAATAATGGGTTTTGGTAATCAAAATGATCATCAATTTGGACTGTCAATAATGGGAAAGTAAAAGGAATTCCATCACTACCTGTTCCATTTTTCATTACATTAATAATTGCTTGGTTGATACGATCAAAGTAAGTTGCTGGTATATCCTTATACTGGATATTTCGTCCTTCACCACCGATAATGATATATTGTTCTTTTATTTCTTCAGAAGGTTTCCCAAACTCTAATGTAATATTAGAAAAACTACTTTGTGCCCCAGATCTAAGTGGCATATTTAGTTCCCAGATAAGACTTTGAAATAGCCCTACGAGTTCTTCATCTGTATACGTAATACTACGGCGCTCCTCATCAAACAAATAAGAAGCTGCAATGGTTGATAGTTGTGCTAACATAACTGCACCTGAGACTTGCTGTGATACTAGTGTAACAACATTACTAAAATGTCGTAATAAAGTTGACATCCGCTTAGTTGGTTTGGATGAGATCATATTTTTAGCCAGCGATGGTATACCTTTTGTAGCAATATCCTTACAGCTAATGGATACACAATATGGTGCAAGCTGTTTATCGTGTACATAGACAATTCCCTCATCATATAACTCTTTTATTTTTAATGGGAGAATATGATTAAAAAGAAATTCTTCCTCCGCATGATTGGTTAAATTATGCCTTAAAAGTGGTAAGGAATAAACATAATTACTGTTTTCGTGCCTAAGATAATCTGTTTGCTTGTTTTCTTGTTGCAATGTAAATTTGTCGATAATATCAATCGTATTTTGGAACATGCATAAACCTCTCCTTTAGACTTATGTATCTTGTTAATCTTCTATCATCCTAACACAATATATAGCGTTTGTTTGTGATTGAAGTCACTATATATTGATGTGATTATAGAAGCAACAGGTAAAAATGATCAAAGTCTTAAGCCCCCTACTGATTGAAGTTTCACTTTATTATGAGTGATTTTTAAATAATGTGATGAAAGTCATTGCTAAGTAGTATGAAAGATTATAGATTATTATCTATAGAATAGAGGTGGAAGCATGAAAAGGATTACGTTAGGCATTACGCTTATTCTTATTCTTATGATTATTACGGCGTGTTCCAATAAACAGAGTACAGGTCCATCTTCAGATAAGAAGGGAAATGTTGAGTTAACTGTCTCAGCAGCAGCAAGTTTGAGGGATGGAATGGAAGTTATTCAACATACCTATCAAGAAGCGCATCCAGAGGTGGATTTAAAAATTAATTTTGGAGGGTCTGGTTCTCTGCAACGTCAGATCTCTCAAGGAGCACCGGTGGATATTTTTTTCTCAGCAGCAGTAGATAAATTTGATCGATTAATCGATGAAGGAAAAATTGCAAAAGAAGATGGCGTTGATCTTCTTGGGAATGAACTTGTATTGGTTGTTCCCAAAATTAAAAGGTCTACTATTACAAGCTTTCAAGATCTTGTAAAGAAAGAAGTAGGTAAAATTTCCATTGGTATACCTGAATCCGTGCCAGCTGGGAATTATGCCAAGGAATCTTTAAAAGAGATGAATATATGGAAAGATATAGAATCAAAAATAGTTTATGCAAAAGACGTTCGGCAAGTATTGTCTTATGTTGAAACGGGTAATGTTGATGCTGGAATGGTATATAAAACAGATGCTATCGTTTCTAATAAAGTGAATATTGTCTCAAAAGCCAATTCAGAGACACATTCCCCTATTACTTATCCAATTGGAATCATCAAGACTTCAAAAGATAACAAAGCAGCAAAAGATTTTTATAATTATTTACAAACCAACAAGGCATTGAAGGTATTTGAGGAATATGGATTTACTACAAAATGAGGTAGTTATGCAAAAATTTTTGAGTCCAATATGGTTGTCTATAAAGGTGACGGCCATATCTGGTGTTGTAGTTATTTTAATCGGAACAATAGTAGGACGATTTTTGGCCAGAAAGACGTTTAAAGGAAAAGCATTATTAGAAACCATCATTATGCTTCCAATGGTTCTACCTTCCACGGTCGTCGGATTTTTGCTAATCATCCTATTTGGAAAGAATAGCATAGTTGGACAGGCTACTGAATGGCTGTTTAAGCAACCCCTTATATTTACATGGTGGGCTGCTGTTATAGCTTCTGCAGTTGTTGCCTTCCCACTTGTGTATCAGTCTGCCAAAACGGGCTTTCAAGGGATCGATCTTAGTATTGAGGAAGCAGCAAGGGTAGACGGAGCAAATGAATGGAAGATTTTCTTTCTGATTTCCATTCCGTTGGCTTTCCGCTCTCTGGTATTAGGGAGTATATTAAGCTTTGCGCGTGCCTTAGGCGAATTTGGCGCGACGTTAATGTTTGCTGGTAATATTCCAGGAGTAACACAGACCATTCCTATGGCAATTTATATAGCGCTTGATTCAGGGAATATCGAATTGGCATGGCTATGGGTGATCTCGATAGTTATCATCTCCTTTTTCATGTTACTAATGGTCCGAATAAAACAAGAATAATGAGTGTAAAAGTAAAAAATGAGGCATGAGTTAAGCGGACGTGAGCCTCCTTAAGAATTTTATGGTAGGTTACTTTCAGAAAAGGATTTTATTCCCTTCATCTTTTAAGCTGACTTAACAGTTTAAAAGAAATCGCATCGTTAACTACCTGAATGTGGAGGGATTAATTGCCCATAAGAGCTCGATTAGTTTAACTAGCCATTGGTAGAGGCTCCCCCTCTGATGGATGTTGAATGTTAAGTTACTAGGATAACTAGTTCATATCTACGAATAATTATAAGTTGGTGTAAACATGACAAAATTATTGCTTAATATATGTGGAACTTTTTCACTCGGATTAGGGGTGTTAGGCATTGTTGTTCCAATTCTTCCAACAACCCCATTCCTTTTACTATCTGCAGCATGCTACGCTAAAGGTTCACTGAAATTGTATCATTGGCTATTGGCGAACAGGCTTTTTGGACCTTATATCCAAAATTATCGTTCAGGTAAAGGTATACCATTAAAAGTGAAAATAGTAAGCATTTTGTTCTTGTGGCTATCTCTTTCCTATAGCATTATTTTTATTATTCCATTAATTAGTATTAAGTTCATATTGCTACTGGTAGGGTTGTTCTTTACTGGAGTTATACTTAAACAAAAAACATATAGAAGTAGACTACATGGATCTGTTTAAATAGTTATAGTTGCTGCAAGTTGTTTATTTAAGAAATTTTTAGTGTCTATTTACCATAAAAAAACACTCTCCTTTAGCGATTTAGTGTACAAGCTGTTTGCGTAAAGGAGAGAGTCGTAGGCCTTAAAGATAGGCTTATAATGTTAATCCACCATCGACAACAACAATGGAGCCAGTCATATAGCTTGCTTTATCAGATGCTAAGAAGGTAACCATTTCGGCAAGCTCATTTGGTTCAGCATAACGCCCCATTCTCATATTTGATATTTCCTCAGGAACGTAACCATCTTTTTCGAATTCCTTTATTAGCATATTCTAATGCAGCACCTATCGTTAGACCAATGACGGCATGCTTGCTAGCAGAATAAACAGCCACACTGTGCTCTGGACGAACACCAGCTGTAGAAGCAGTATTAATGATCGAGCCACTTCCCTGTTTTTCCATTACCTTTAATACATATTGTAATCCGAGAAATACACCTTTTACATTAACCGACATAATGCGATCATACTCTGCTTCTTCTACCTTTGTAAAAGGAGCAAACTTTTGGATAATCCCTGCATTATTAAAAAATATATCAATACGTCCGTATACTTCCATAGCCTGATTAACATAATTCTGTACATCTTCGTTTTTGGAAACATCTGCTTGGACGAAAATACCTTCTCCACCCTGTTCTTGTACAAGTTTTAAGGTTTCATTCCCTGTTTCTTGGTTAAAGTCAACTAGTACAACCTTTGCACCGTGATTAGCTAGCTTTAGACTACTTGCTCTACCAATACCACTGCCAGCACCAGTAATTACAGCAACTTTGTGTGCTAATTCCATCCTTATTTCCCTCTTTAATAGATCTTCAACTATTATTTTAGACGATGTATATCATCAAAGATTGTATTTACGTAAGAAAAATAGTATTTTTCTCTTATAAAGACTAAAAATATAAGCGCTTACGTATGAAATGAGGAAGTAATTATGAAATCTTTAAAAGAGCATGTGAAATATACGTGTCAGCTTATCTCGGAAGCCCACCAAATACCAGTGTATTATGTCAATGCAAACGGGGATCTTGAATACGAATTTACGAAAGCAGAACTACAAAAAAATCCATTTTATCGTCCAATAAAAGAACAATTAAGTATTTTCTGCGGTTCAGGTAACCTAGCGGATTCCCCTCTGTTTTTTTCCAATTCCTTCTTACATTTTTTTATGATCAAGGTTCATCAGGAGAATGTTTCTTTGGGAAAAATTATTGTTGGTCCTACCATAGAAACAGAAATGTCCGAAAAACAAATAACACAGATAATGGATCTTTTTAAAGGGTACGAAAATAAAAGAAACCTGATTGATTATTACAGAACTGTTGCTGTTATATCGAGGGAGCAATTATTAGTGATTAGCAAAGAAGTTTATTATATGATTTATCAAAAGCGATTAGAAAAAACATTGGTTAAACAACAAAATAGCATATTGGAACCAAAAGATATGCAAATAGAAAATGCAGATCTTGAGCTTTCGAAAGGTAGAAGGGATTTTATTTTTCATTCTAACTTTACTACGAGCGCGTATTATTGGAACATATAACTAATGGTCGCATTGACAAGCTAGCTGACGTCACCGATTACAAAGTGAGAAAAATTTAATGATAACAGCAATCGCACTTGTTTGCAGGGCTGCCATAAAGGGAGGACTAAATGAGGAAGCAGCTTTTACTTTAAGTGACTTCTATATCCAACAGCTTGAAGAATTAAGAAGCTTGCAAGAAATATTGAACTTAGTGAAAGAAGCTATATACGATTATACGAAACGCGTACACCAATTACATAAACAAAAACATTCTGCACCAATAACAGCTTGTCTGCACTATATTTATAACAATCTTTATAATGATATCTCGCTAGTGAATTTGTCTAGGCTTTGTCATTTAAGTTCAAATTACCTATCGTCAATGTTTAAAAAGGAAGTAGGGATGTCGATTCGTGCGTATATCCAGAAGCAGCGAATCGACGAAGCGAAAAAACTAATTATATTAACTAATTACGCCGTTTCTGACATAGCCAATTGGCTAAATTTTACAGACCAAAGTTATTTTGTTAAGGTTTTTAAAAAACATGGGATGACCCCTAAGCAATTTAAACATAATCATCCGGAAGGAGGGAGAAAATAGGGTGATATTTTATTAGTGCATAAGTCTTTGATCTGCCGCGAATCGATTTTATCGAGTTGGCAGCAGATCATTATTCACGAACAATCAATAATGGCATGTGTTCATGATGAGAACCTAATTTGAAACAGCTACACTTTCTTTAATACGGCTCTAAAGCAATTTAACTCCTGCCAAATTCTAGAAACAATCGCATCGTCAGGTTTAGATAAAGTATAGTGATCATAAAATGTTAGCCCGGTGATATCGATAATTTTAGTAAGTGTCTCGATGGAGATCGTCGGATAATCGAAGGTAAAGATCATTTGACCGTCGTCCTTTAATACGCGTTTAAGTTCTAAAAAGGATTTAATACTATCTTCTTGGCTTAGGTGCTCTAATACGGAGATGCAGAAGACCTTATCAAAAAGTTTATCCTCATAGGGAAGCTGGGTCAATGAACAGCATTGGATGTCTATATTTTGAAGAAAAGCATCTATCTCCTGTTGTTCCACGTTCCGCGGATAAGTTGACACTGCATCATGCAGGATGGCTTCTTTTGATAAAATGCGCTGGTCTATATCGCATGCATAGACGGATCGACATACGTTTGCCAAATAGAATTTTAATGGATGGGCAATCCCACATGCTGCATCTAGTACCGTATCTTTTTCATGAGCAAACTGTTTTACCCATTCATATTCATAAAATCTAGTTTCCCAAGTATTTGGCAGTGGGAAGATAAATTCGCGAGAGGAAGGATCAGTAATACGAAAAAATCGAGAGTGTGTATAATCCACTAGTCTAATTCTCCTTTATAACTTATGATCATTCGTTTCATCAGTATATGTAGGAGATAAAGAGATTGCTTTAGTAAAATGAAAAACAGGCTCTCGGAATTTCAAGGGGGGAGTGGTTGTATGAATATACATTTAAGAAGGAAAAACATGATTTTGTGAGAAAATACTAAGAAACACAATTACTTAAGAGAGGAGCAAAAACATTGGTGTCATTATCGCTAACACCTCAAGAAGAAAAGCAAATTCTTTATAATTTATATTCTCTCTATTTACATGATCTTTCTAGCTTTACAAATGATTTAGACATATCGGAAAATGGTTCATTTGCATATGATTCTTTTGATTTGATCTGGGAGACGGATGGCTTAGCACCATATTTCCTTAAAGACAGCGAAAAAATTGTTGGGTTCTTACTCCTATTAGAAAGGCCTTTTTTAAAGAAAGAATATGATTATAGTATTAATGATATTTTTATGTTAAGGAAGTTTAGAGGTAAAGGAATTACAATTTTGCTATTAAAGGAGCTGTTTAAGCAGAAAAGAGGGAAATACGTTGTAGCTGAATTAGCTAAGAATAAACCTGCTGTTTCATTTTGGAGAAAGGCTTATCAGAAGCTAAATATCAACTTTGAAGAAAAGAAGCAAGTGATTGATAATGAAATATGCTTCGTACAGACTTTTCGAGTTTAAGGAAGATTGTGATTGGAGTAATGTATAGTTATTATCCTATAGAATAGAAGGATTATGGAAGAAGATTTTATGCATAAGGATTCGTAGATTATGGTTATCTACGGAGAAGATGTAATTAACCATAGAATAATAGTTTTTAAGTTCTGGATGTTGTTTAGAAGAAATGGGAAACAAAAAATATATGCTTGCGATATATACTAATATAAATGGGTTATCAATACTGGTAACCTATTTATTTCTAATTCTAAAATTAGGGCAGCCAAAAAAACATTATTAAAATTGTAAAAGACGACATAATAGAGAAAATGCTATCTTTCCTAACAAAAACAAATAAACATAAAAACCAAATACTATTCCTCAGTAAATGTCCAATGGGTTCAAAGGCCATTAGGTTATACCCTTGTGGTATGAGCAATCAGTTGGGGATAAACAAAATCCCCTCTGATTGAAGTTTCACTTTATGTTATTGCTTTGTAAAGTAGTCAATGCCGACGCTGAAATATTCTGAAAGTAATTGTAATTTTTGGATACTAGGTATGCTATGGTTTGCTTCATAACGTTGAACTTGTCTGGTGCTAACGTTTAATACTTTAGCTAGATCCGTTTGTTTCAAATTGTTTTCTTCTCGGATGTTCTTCAATTTACTTCCAATATTCATAGATGTGTTCTCCTTTTTCGCATTGACGCGACATATAACGTCAGGTAAAATGTAAGCAATAAACGACATTATATGTCGTGTTGGGTTTGATTGTTTATATTTATCTATAAATATAGATGAGACAATCCAGACTTTCAATGAGTATGTTTAATTTTATTTCGGTAAGTGAGGTGGTAATTTTAAGTAATTATCTTAGATTGCAGCTAAAAATACACCTCAGGGGGATTGTAAAAATTGAATGTATTAAAATCAAGCAAATTTATTACAATTACAGTAATTCTCACATTAATTTTAAGCTTGCTTTATACCACTATTTTTTTAATCGATACTGCTAGTGCAAATGATTCTCCGAGATACAAAACGTTTTTTAGTTTAGACAGAGGTAATATTACATATGATGATGGCAGACCACCATCTATTGGCTATGTTGATCGAATAACAGAAAATAATCCACTTGGTGGTGCGATTCTGGGTACGCGCTTCAAAGTTGATGAAAATGGTGTTATTGTTTATTGCCTGAATTGGGATTTAGATTCTCCATTGTTAGAAAAGGATGGAGGAAACGAGTATAAGAAGACATCTGAACGTTTAACTAAAGAAGAATACACTGCTATGGTCTATGCATATGGCAACGACCAAGATATTACGAATGATTATACAATCAACGGGAAAAAGCTGACAGAAGATCAACGTTATTATGTTTCTCAAGTAGCGCTGTACATTGTCTCTCATGATATGAATAGTAAAAATATTACGATCGATTCTTTAATTAAACACACTCGTGGTGAGATAGATCATGAGATTTCTGAGGAATTATATAAAATTATTGAGAAACACGTGGATTATATTGAGAACAATTTACTTGATGTTCCAGCAGAAGAAGATTTACATATTAAACTTGAAGGGCAAGCAAACAAACTTGTACAGAATGGAACATATTTCGAATCAGATGTTTTACAGCTAAAAGTCAATAATCAAAATGCTAAAGTGGTTTTTACAAAGAAAAACCTTTACAACGCATATTTTGTTGATCTTGAAGGTAATACTGTAACGGATGATTATATATTAGATGGGAATGCGTTTAAGATTCGTTTGAACGCAAAGGATATTGAGGAAAAAGGGAAAATTGAACTAGCTTTTAAAGCTACTACAGATATTGAAAATGTCTATAAATATGAACCACGCTACCAAGATAGTGACAAGCGTGGACAGGGTGTAGATGGAGAAAAGCTACAACGAATAACATGGATGGAAACAGATACAAAGGAAGCTAATGTAAGTGTTTCTATCAATTATGACATTGTAAAGGGAGACCTTGTTATTCATAAAACGGATGTCGGGACAGGTGAATCACTTGAAGGAGCAACCTTTGAAATAAAGGATGAAAAAGGTAATATTGTCTCTACCATGACAACGAATAAACAAGGATTGGCAATAACAGAAGGTTTAACTTTCGGGAAATACACATACCAAGAGATAGAAGCGCCAGCTGGTTATGTGCTTGATGAAAATATATACGAGATTGCGGTCTTAGAAAACGGGGAAGTTACAGCTGAAATAACAAATGACATCATCCGTGGGAACTTTGAGCTAAACAAAGTAGATGAAAAGACTAATGAACCACTAGAAGGAGCAACGTTTGAAATTAAAGATGTAGAGGGGAATCATATTTCTACGGTAACAACGAATAAACAAGGATTAGCAATGGTGGAAGGCTTGCCTTTTGGGAAGTACACATATCAAGAAGTAGAAGCACCAGAGGGTTATGAAATTGACCAAACCGTTTACGAGTTTGCCATAGAAGAAACCGGCAAAACTGTAAACGTTACCATGAAGAACAATGCTAAGAAAGCAAGTACTAACGAACAGCAATCAAAAGAAGCTCCGAAAAAATTACCAAAAACAGGAGATAAAACGAACACGATAAATTATATGTTAGGTAGTCTTTTCCTAGCGGCAGCAGTTATACTCGCAAGGTTGGTACGTAAAAAAGAAAACAATGAATCAAATTAGGATATTCCAGCTGTATAAGAAGAGGGTTGGGGAGTAACTAAAACAGTCTAATGTAAAGCAAATAATGCATGATGCTATTTCGGGAATGTACGTAGACACTTTGAAATTGAAGAACGCTTTTTCTGCATGTGATGTATCGTTGCCGAAGCCTTCCTTGTCTTGCACGAGTATAGGCAACGACGAGACCTCATAGTGTCAGCACGAGAATGCTAACCCGCCCCCCAACGGAAAGCGAAGTAGCTTCGTTACACGAACCATCATTTATCCCACATATAACTGTCAGTAATCCCCCCACTTCAAGCAATATAGTGAAAGGGGGGGGGACTGCCAGTAAATGACCGATTGGTTCCAATTCCTTTAGGTCATACCCTTGTGGACCGAACAATCGGTGGGGGATAAACTAAACCACTACTGGTTGAAGTTGCACTTTATAGTTGTTTGCTCTTTGTTAGATTAAGATACGTTTGTCTCCGCCTTCTTTTAAGGAGTAGATCGAGCAAATGAAAAAGGTAACTGTTTTCATAATCATTTTATTTACTTTAATTGGTATAACTTTTTTTGTGTCTCCATATCTAAAAGAATACGTAATGAATAAGAAAATTAATAAAGTAGTTGCAGAAATTAAAAAATCTGATAGTGAAACGTTGAAGGATAATAGGGAGAAGAAGCAAAAGGAAGAAGTAATTATTGACTTCCCGTCTGAATATGATGTTTTAAAGAATATTAATTATACAGGGAACCCAGTTGCATATTTGTTCATTCCTTCTACCGAGTTAGAACTTCCCATTTTTAGTACAGTTAATAATAACAATCTTCTAATGGGAGCAGGCGAAATGAAGGAATATGATGATCTGGGAAAAGGTAAT
Source organism: Virgibacillus sp. M23 (assembly GCF_034190895.1). Classification (NCBI taxonomy): domain Bacteria; kingdom Bacillati; phylum Bacillota; class Bacilli; order Caryophanales; family Bacillaceae; genus Virgibacillus; species Virgibacillus sp. M23. The sequence continues at coordinate 125,509 of NZ_JAWDHA010000003.1, forward strand.
TATGCACTGGCAGGGCATCGAATGAAGGAAAAGGGCTTGTTATTTCATGATGTAGCTCGTTTGTCTATTCATGATGTAATATATGTAACCGATCTAGATAAAGTATATAAATATGTCATTAACCGTGTAAGAAAGGTCGATGAAAAAGATTACTTTATTATCGATGATAATGGAAAAGATGAAATTACACTGATCACTTGCGATATTCCGAGTAAACCAGAAAGTAGAGTTGTAGCTAGTGGAGATCTTGTTGAAGTGTTTGATTATGGAACTAAAGATTTAAAATCCGTTAGAAAATAAGACAAAGTAAGTGGGTTCAGCTCATGAAGAGGCTGCTCCATTATTGAGGTAGGGGAAGCATTTAGTAAGAAGAGGGCTGTCTTCTAGGACGGCCCTCTTTGAACTTGGTTATTATTGACCATACCATTGTTTGTTATTTTGAATTTGTGCATGGTGCTCTGGGTGCCAATAGTCGACGGAATATGCGTAATCATAGTTCATAATACAGCGTATTCCACTGCCCTGCGGGTCATGGCCTAGTCCATAGTTGTGGGAAAACTCATGCTGTGCAGCTTTTGAAGTGTTCGTTATTCCTTGATCTAAGTTAACACTATATGCTGTTCCTGGAGCTGAATTATATACGTATGCAATTCCTCCCGCATCAAAGTTTGCATCTTTAGTAAATCCAGTTACAAAATCATAAGGTTCGTTAGACCAGTCTCTTTGTAAATCCGCCAAAATTTGTTCGCTACTTCCACCTTGTGATGTCCAGCTTGCTACCGCTTGTACTTCAAAGTCAATTCCATGATCACGAATAAATGCATCATCTGTATTCTCTATAATTTGTTGGACACGATCTTGCCAATCGCTATAGGCTGCTCGGTACTCCTCATCGGCTACTGCAAGTACAGTTACTGTCTTTGTTGCCTGTGGTTGTAACTCTCCCCTCTCTTTATACTTGTTTGTAGAGGTAGTTTTCTTCGTTGTTTTGACCTTTTTCACATTACCGTTTTCATCTAATACGTTCACTTTAGTCGATTGTTCAATTTTGGCTGGCCCTTGTTCTGGTGCAAATTCTTTCGCTTTTGGTAGTGTTTCAATATAAGTAGATGTTGCTGCTGACTGATCATGGTGTTGATGCTGTTCAGCTAATCCTGTAGTGGGTATTGCCAAAAGTGTTAAGATAAGAATAAGTGCAATAGAAGAAATTCTTTTCATGTATATCCTCTCCCTTTTTGGTTGTTATTTTCTGATTTCGTGAAATATTCGTAATATCCTTCTAATTATTGTAAAAACAGGAATTATTACCTAAAAAATGGCTGTTTTTAGGTATAAGGACTAGAATAATAGTGGTAGTTTAATAGATAATTTTAGTAAATGAAACTAGTCTAGTAGTGCATATTGATTTACGTCATTATTACAATGATCGTGAAAAATTATATTGGGGAGATAAGCAGATGAATTTGTATAATACAATTAAAAATGAAAAAGAATATTGGCTTGTTGATCAAGTCAAACAGGAAGGTATATCCACAGAAGCTTATATGGAAATGTTTCAAAAGCTATTAGGAGAATGGCAGGAGGGAAACATTGGTTATATTTCCGTACTGATGGATGAAGTGCACGAGCAAGAATTAAAGCAGCTTGGCTTTACGAAAATCTCCACAATTGTCGAGTATACAAGAACGTTGGAGGACATTCCGATTTTAGATGGTGAGATACAAGCTTATTCGCTATCAGAGAGTAATATGAGTGATCAAGTTTTTGCTAGCCTTTATCAAGCTTGTCGGTCAGGCTCGGCGAATAAAAACAAACAGCAGACGATTGAACAGATCATGCAATCCTTACACCATGAATTGGGAGCTCATTGGCGTGATCACTGTTTTTATTTTACGTCTAATAATGAAAAACTTGGTATAGCTATTCCTCACATTGAGATGGGTACAGCTGATGAAGGGAGGATGTTTTACTTTGGTGTTGTACCAGAATGGAGGGGAAAAGGCTATGGTGCTAAACTACATCTTCATACTCTATCATTGTTAAAACTATTCCATGCTACGTATTATGTTGGTAGTACAGATGAAGCTAATACGAACATGATAGCAATCTTTAAACGAAATGGCTGTATGCTTAGAGATCGAAAAGGTATTTATCGATTGGAGAATAAAATAAATGCTGAGTAGCATCGCTTTTCAGCAAAGGCTGCTACCTGGATTTGTATGGTTGATTAATCGAAGCTTATGCAAAGTGGGTAGTAATGATAGTAGAACATGCACCATCAGTGAGGGATGATCGAAATTACCTCACTGATGGAAGGTTCACGTATACGGCCATTTTTGTTTTAATGCTTCGATAAATGCTTCCACGTTTTTTTTACTTTTCATGATTGGTGAATAAACGTAGGAGAATGTTCGATTGAAGGTTGTGTTGTTTAGTCGGAGAATAGCGAGTTGGTTCTGTTGAACATCTCGCTCTATTACGCTATGCGAAAGCAGCGATAGCCCCATTCCTTTGATAACACTTTCTTTAACCCCTTGATTACTACTTATTGTAAGTATCGATTTCGCTTTTACCCCATTTGAACGAATGACATGATTAAGGTATTCCCTTGTACCAGAGCCTTCTTCTCGGGTCACCCAGGCTTGATTATGCAGTTCCTTCATCGTAATGGTAGCTTTCTTTGCTAGTGGATGGTTGGTCGCAGCTAGAACATATAATTCATCCTGCATAAATGGATAAACAGAAAGCTCTTTATCATTCGTCTGCCCTTCAATTAAACCGATATCAACCTGGAATAGTCGTACTCGCTGGACAATTTCTTCTGTGTTGCCAATGACTACTTCGAGAGTAAGCTCAGGGTATTTATCTTGAAGCTCAACGAGTAAATCGGGAATGATATATTCTCCAATGGTGAAGCTGGCGCCAATTTTTAAATTGCCTTTAATAGTCTGGTGATGTTCCATGATATCCTGCTTTGTCTGTTCGTAGATTGTTAGAATTTGTTTAGCACGGTGGTATAGCACCTCTCCAGTGGGCGAAATTTGCATGGATTTAGGTGAACGTATGATTAATTCTGTACCGAACTCTTTCTCTAAATTTTTTATATGCAGGCTGACACTAGGTTGTGATATATGTAATTTCTCAGCTGTCTTCGTAAAATTCCTTTCCTCTACTAACGCGACATAGGTGCGCAATGCATCATAGTACAAGTTAAACTTCTCCCCTTATTATTAATATTACTAATAGTTATAATTATATATATGTATTTTACTAATAATAATACTTTCGGTAAAGTTTAAGTAGAAACCACTTAAAGGAAGTGTCGGTAATGGGGAAAGCAATTGGTAACCATCAGGCAGATAAGTATGCCTTTGTGAAAGGGGTAGGTATTACATTACTTATCGCTATTATTGCAAAGTATGTTGCTCAGCTACCATTCTTATCAATTATGGGACAGTTAGTTATCGCAATTATTATCGGAATGGTATGGAAAGCGACTATCGGTGTTCGGGAAAATTTACAGGCTGGGGTGACATTCTCGAATAAGAAATTATTGCGCTTTGGCATTATCTTATTAGGAATGCGGTTAAACTTAGCCGATATTTATAACGCGGGTATTGGCGTATTTCTAATTGCTGCTATATGTCTGGTAGTAACTTTATTTATTGTTTATGGGTTAACAAAATGGTTTGGTGTAGGCAAACGACTTGGAATCTTAACGGCATGTGGAACAGCTATTTGCGGTGCGGCTGCTGTTGTAGCTATCGCGCCACAAGTAAAAGCGAAGGATGATGAAACAGCAGTAGGTGCTGCCACTGTTGCTGTATTAGGAACGATTTTTACATTAATTTATACGGTTTTATATACAGCTTTACATTTATCACCAGCTGGTTACGGTGTATTCACTGGGGCAACACTGCATGAAGTAGCTCATGTGGTGGCAGCAGCTACGGCTGGAGGGAATGATGCCGTAGATTTAGCCGTTATTGTCAAATTAACACGGGTGGCATTACTAGTGCCAGTAGCTATCATCATTGGTTATCTCTTTCAGCGAGGTAGTGGGCAAACAGAAAGCAGGCTATCCATGTCTATCATTCCTTGGTTTATTATAGGATTTATTGCAATGAGCGGATTTAATACCCTTGGGATTGTATCCGAGGAGGTTGCAGGAGTAATTGTTAATATCGCTTACTTGCTTATTGCTATGGCAATGGCAGGTCTCGGTTTAAATGTCGATATAAAAACCTTCCGCAAATTAGGTATGAAATCATTTGCTGCGGGAATCATTGGTTCGGTTATTTTAGCTGTTTTAGGGTATACACTTGTAGTGTTATTCTCTATAAATTAAGCCAAATCGTTTTTTAATAATATAATGTGTGTAAATGTAATTATCATAGTTTTCGAATACCGATATAATATCGTTTGTCTAGCGATTTATATCGGTTATTTGAGTCTCTTAAAATTATCGTGAAGTGTTATTAAAAAAGTAGCAGTTACCATTTTTTATCCCCCTGTGGATATATTAAAACGCACCTGATTTCTATTATTAATGACCCTCATGGATTAAAGTATTATGTAGATATTTAGGATATAAATGGTTTTTTAGCAGTGAAAGGTATAAATGAGCTATTGCTTAAATACTATCTTTTTTATCTTGCTAAGTTGATTTGTAGGTATTAAGATTCATTTTCACACTTGGGTGACAGGAAATATTGACGGATGTTATTCGTTAGCGGAAGATATAAAAAAAGGGCTGAAAAAGGAGGTCTTTTTTTGAAAGCTATTCTCGTCGATGATGAACAGCTGGCATTAGATTTCCTAGAGCGGAAGCTTCATCAGATAGGTAATGTACAAATTATTGATAAATTCATTGATCCTCTTCAAGCAAAGAATTGCATTTTACGATCTCATGTCGATGTCGTCTTTTTAGATATTCATTTACCAGAGATAAATGGTTTGCAGCTAGCTGAGCAAATAATGGAAAGCAAGCCAAATATAACGATCGTTTTTGTAACCATCTATGATCAATATGCTGTACATGCTTTTGAAATTAACGCATTAGATTATGTTGTCAAACCTTTACAACTGGATCGATTACATAAAACTGTATCACGTATAAATGCACGTCTTGCTATGCCTCAACAGGAGTCTCCAGGCGAAAAGAGTAAGATTCAAGTAAATGTTTGTAGACAGCTAACAATTGTAAACGAAGCAGGTAAAGCTGAAACTTTAAGTTGGCGGACAGCCCGAGCACAAGAGCTATTTCTCTATTTATTGCAAAATAGAGAACAGCCTGTTCGGAAATCAGTCTTAATTGATCTATTTTGGAACGATTGTGATTTAGATAAAATATACCCCCTGTTGTATACGACGGTATATAATATGCGTAAAACGTTAAAAAGGTATAGCCACCATTTTTATATCCAGAGTACGAAAGAAGGGTATATTCTTCGTACAGAGGATGTAACAATTGATGTTGAGGAATGGGAAAGAAGGCTTAATTCAGCACAGCCGCTTATTTTGGAAGCGGTTGAAGAATATGAGGAGATTATGAATGTATACACAGGTGCCTATCTTCAGGAATATGATTATTGGTGGGCGGAGGCTGAACGACATCGACTTGAGCAAACTTGGCTTGATTTTTCGTTTCAATTAGCTGAACTTTATCAGAAAAAAGGAGATATAAAAAAAGCAATACATTGGTATACCAATATATGTAATCAACAGCCAGGTACGGAAGAAGCTTACGTAGCCTTAATGAAATTATATGCTATGGAGGGTAATCCTAAATTAGTTGACCAACAATTTGACCAGTTAAACAGGGATATGTTAGTTGAATTAAACATAACGCCAAGTCTTGAAACCATTCAATGGTACAATCATTGGAAGAAAGTTAGTAAGTAAATTTCTTGTATGCTATTGCTTAAAGGATTAATTATCGCTACTGATAGACGGATTACTGACAAAATGGTTGCGAGGTATTTAAACTTCTGTTCAGAACAATGTTGTATATAGTTATATAAGGATTAAATGAGCTTTATTAATCCTTCAGAATGATAAAAAATATTTGTTTTAATCTCTTCTTTACAGGCATTGGCGTTCTCTTCTAGTTGAGAAGAAAAAAATCGAATGATAGGGTGATATAGTGTAACGAATACGGCGCAAAAAACCTGATGTGATTGATCCAAATTACATCAGGTTTTTCTCATATATACAAGATAACCTAAAACCATTATACAGTCGTATTCTACAAATTAATAAAGTGATCGAAATGGTCTGATTATCGATCCAATTGACTAATAGGAGACAAATCTCATTTACGGCTGAGTTTTCGGTACGCAGAAGCTTACGGTGGTTCCTTTATCTGGAATGCTTGTAATGTCTAATCCTTGTCCATACGCTTTGATTAATCGATGATTCGTATTAGCTAATCCAACCCCACTAGTGCTAAGGTGGTTATTAAGAATCTTGTCAGCCTTCCATTTTTCCATACCTATACCATCATCTGCAATAGTTACTTTAAAAAAAGCATCATGATTTATAAGTTGTATGCGAACATTACCACCCTGAGTCCGTTTTAGTATGCCATGATGGATCGCATTCTCAACGAGTGTTTGAATAGCCATTGGTGGTATCATCAGGCTATTGTTCTCCTCAAGATCCCAATCTACATTTATTCTGTCGCCAAATCGTTCCTTCTCTATATATAAATAGGAGCGAATCAAATCAAGCTCATCTGCTAACGGAATAGTTGTCTCTGTGTTTTTTCCATCAAAGCTTCTTTGTAAGTAATTTCCGAATTCATTAAGCAGGTGGATCATTCTTTTCGTATCAATTTCACTTAATGATGCAATCGTATTTAACGTATTAAATAAGAAGTGCGGCTGTATTTGCGCTTGTAACCATGCAGCTTCTATCTGAAGATGTTTTTTAATAGATGTTCTTAGGTTCGTTAAAGCTCGAACACGTGACTTTAGCTCTAAGGATTCTGCCGGCTTTATTACATAATCGTTTGCACCTGAAAGAAAGGCAGTGTGTATATCTTCTGATTCGTTACGTGCAGTAAGTAGTAGAATGGGTAATTCTGAAATAGAATATTGTTTACGGATATGTCTGGTCAATTCGTATCCAGACATATTTGGCATCATAACATCGGAAATGATTAAATCCCACTCCCGTTGGTGAAGCAACGTTAATGCCTCCTTTCCAGAATTTGCTGTCGAAATATAAAACTCTGAACTAAGCATTTTCGTTAAGATTTGTAAATTAATCGGGTCGTCATCGACGAGAATAATTCTTTGTTTATTATCCCCTTCCTCCTCTAAGGGAGAGAATTCAGGTGTTTCTGACTTTAAGTCTCCCAATGGTTTTAACGTATCTGAAGGGGAATGAATGGTTGTAGCAACTTCTGATTCTCCTTTTTTATGATCAGTATTTTTAGCTATTGGTAATGTGAAAGAAAATATAGAACCTTTACCAGGCGTAGACTCGACATGGATTGATCCGCCGTGTAGCTCAATTAGCTGTTTGCATATGCTTAACCCAAGTCCAATTCCTCCAATACCTGAATTCGTATCTGTGTTTTCCTGTTCATACGGTAGAAAGATTTTTTGTAACGTACGATTATCCATTCCCCGTCCTGTATCTGTTATATGAATAATTGCCATGTGATTCTTTCTACTCGCAGTGACGGTAATTGTCCCTTCATCTGAATATTTAACCGCATTGTGAAGCAGATTAAATAATATTTGGATCAAACGATTTTCATCAGCAAATACGTAAGGGAACGATTCTGGTATAACAACCTTAAAAGTTATTGGTTTCCGTTGGGTCATAAATTGGAGCATATCTACCACACCATTTGTAATAGTTTGTACATGAACGCGCTGTTTTTGTAATTGTACGTTTGGTTCCTTCAAACGTGTTATATCAAGGATGTCATTCAATGTGTAGGACATGCGACGACCTATCATAACTAATAGTTGTAAGTGTTCCTTGTCTTTTATGGAAAAAGAGCCTGAAGTTAGTATCGTTTCCGCGATGTTGATGATACCATGAAGTGGATTCCGTAATTCATGAGCTGCATTTGCTAAAAACTCATCTTTTATCTTATCCACCCTTTTTAATTCTATGGCTTGACGTTCATTTTGCTTCGCAATATGCAAATGGAGTCGAAATAGATAACAAGCAAATAAAATCACTGCAATGATGATATCAAACGGATAATAGGTTAACTCCAGCCATTTTCCCTTTATTGCTCCCCACACCGTACTATTAACCATACTTATTACTGATAATAATAAGTAGATGGCATCTCTTTTCCCGTTACGTATCGACTTCCAAATTAAAACGATTGTATATATATAAGGAATATAGCTTAGTTTTAATGTGATTCGTCCAATATAAAAAGTATATGGAAAAGGGGATACTAAAAGCACAATTGACAAAACACAGAATAATATTAAAATCCAACGTGAGAGTAGTACTTGTTTTGAGTTGAAAAGTACTTGCTTAATAAATAGAAGAGCAAAAAGATTTATATAAATATAAGGTATATAATTAAGCTTTATCGACCATTCATAATTTATTGGCAACCAATGAAGTAATAGCTTACTATCATCTAATAAGGTTGCAAACATGGAAGAAATAAGAACTAGAGAAAAATAAACTAACTCTGTTTTTCTATTTCCAATTATATAAAGAATAAATGCATATACACAGTGTAAAAGTAAAATAATGAAGGTCATAACTTCCAGGTTTTTTAAGGAATTCGTTTCATGATTAATCGCTTGTGCCGTTCCAAATTTGATAGGTTTTATGATTCCACCAGAATGATAGTCATAGTTTGCTACATGTATGATAATTTCCATAGTATTTGCTTCTGTTTGAAAGAAAGTGGAAAAGGGGAGTGATTCAGGTTTGTATTGGTTTGGATATTTTGCTGGCTTCCCCGAGCCTCCAATGAGTTTACCACTGATGTAAATGTCGAAAGCTGATGCAATTCGTTGTATTTGCACACCATAGAGTTTTTCTTTACTTTTAGGGAGTAAAACCTGTAGACGATATGTGCCGTAACCATATGGGGATCGCTTGTCTACACTATTTTGCGACTTTTCAGGAACAGTAATAAAATGGTTAACCGCTTTAGCACGTTTGTCAAAAGAGCTAGGGGTTAGAAATTGATTTGGATAAAATTCCCATTCTCCATCAAGGGTAATCAAATGATAATTCGTAAACTTCCAATTTTGAAAATCTATTACCCCATCCTTGGCATGTGGATGGTCTGGTGTTTTATGATAAGTAATCCAGATAATTCGAATACTGTTTAGCGTTAGGAGTAATAGACTAATGATTAGAAAAATCTTTCTATTGGTTAACGGGTTCATGTTTTTCATCCTCTAAAAATCAATGAATACATAATTTGTAATCAATGATTATGGTGGTAGATTTCATTTATTATACCGTCAATTGTTAAATTGATAATATTGAACATTGTTTCAAAAATTTGAATATAGTTACATCTACGATATAGAAACGCTTGTCATTGTAGAGAGCAATATATTACAATCAATAACTCTTATTCATGACATTTTTTGAAAATTTAATGACTTTATTTCGTTTGTTGATCCCAATTTTTTTATATGCATGACTTACATAATCCCTTATAGTCTTTTCACTTAAATGTAGCGTAATGGCAATTTCTTTATTGTTATACTCTTTGTATAAAAGATAGAGAATATCTAGCTCACGTAACGTAACAACTATTCCTCGCTGCAGTAACCTAAATTTCATTCTCTGTTTATCTTGTAATTGAATTATTTGAATATGATTCAGGATGAGCTTAGGTATCTCCCCGGATAAAATATAATGACTATGGTAGACATTTCGTATACTATTAATAAAATTTCTACTATTAATATTGTTTAGTATAAAACCATTGACCCCTTCTTCTAGTCCTCTAAGTACTAAGTCTTGATGACAATCTTGCATCATATAGATAATCTTAATATGATTAACTATACGTTTTAAAGCAATCGTTGTTTGGATAACATTGATATTCTTCACTTTAGTATTGAATATAATAACATCTGGTTTTCGTTCTTTTGCTGTTTTAAATAGTTGATTCTTATTAAGCGTTGTTCCCAATAATTTCATATCCGCTTCTTTTTCTATAATTAGTCTTAGACCGTTACTAAAAAATTTCATCATAATCAACATACAATATCCTAATCATTTGCAACATCTCCAAAAAGTGAAATATCAAGATAGATAATTAATTATTTCTATAAACTAAACATAAGGTATGTTTCTAAACATATTCTCTACATCTATTTTTTTACGAACAGTTTAGAATCAATGGTGGCAAAGTACGGAGGCATTGATATGAAGTTTAGGCTAGTAACTAAGAAATTACTTTAAATAAGGGGTGTTTGATGATATTGGGAATCAGCTAAGCTACAATATATCAACAGAAATAATAGGGAAAGATGATACCGAATATAAGACTTTAAAATATGAAATTAATTATAGTTCGTTTTTTTATTAAAATAATTAATATAGCACCTGAAATATGCGAGACTCCTTGAAAAAGAAGAACGCTTTTTCTGCGTGCGATGTATTGCTGCCGAAGCCTTCCTTATCTAACGGGAACAGCACGGCCTGAGCTAACTTGGTAACGTGTTTTTCTTTACCAAGTTAGCTCAGGCCGTGCCCGCGGAAAGCGAGTATATTTTCATGGTGCGGCGATGATACTCCTATCGATAACATGATTATTCGTATTTTGAGTAATGAAGTTGTGTTTTGACCCAGCCACTTATAAAACTCGAGACCTTACATGTCAAAAACGCTTTCGCTTTCTACTTTGCAGATGCGTACAGCATATGTACGATACCATTCATCCCTGCCTTTCCTTTGAGCAGCTTGGTGAACAGCATGTTGCTTCCAATGATGAATTGCCTCTAGCGAATTCCAATAGGATATCGTAATACCAAGTCCTTTCTCGCGAACGCTCTCAACCCCTAGAAAACCTTCTTGCTTAGCGGCTAATTCTACCATTTTTTCAGCCATTTTATTATAACCGTTATCATTCTCCGTACGTTTTGATGTGAAAATAGCTGCGTAATATGGTGGTTTAGGTGTTTTGGCTATATCAGACATGGACATACCTCCCAGATAGTTAATTACCTTATTATATGTTTATACACGGTTGAATAATAGCATAATAACAAATTTATCCCGCATATAACTGGCAGTAAGAACGCACTTTCAGAAATAAAGTGAAACCATAAGGATAAGTATGGTTTAAACTGCCAGTAAATGTCCGATTGGTTCACCTACCAATCCGTGGGGATAACCCACCCACGGATTGAAGTTTTACTTTATCCCGCATATAACTGGCAGTAAGAACGCACTTTCAGAAATAAAGTGAAACCATAAGGATAAGTATGGTTTAAACTGCCAGTAAATGTCCGATTGGTTCACCTACCAATCCGTGGGGATAACCCACCCACGGATTGAAGTTTTACTTTATCCCGCATATAACTGGCAGTAAGAACGCACTTTCAGAAATAAAGTGAAATCATAAGGATAAGTATGGTTTAAACTGCCAGTAAATGTCCGATTGGTTCACCTACCAATCCGTGGGGATAAACCACCCACGGATTGAATTTTCATTTACTGTTTGTTCTATTTAAAAAAAGTTCATGCTTAACGGAGACGCACGCCTGTACAGACAAAAAATAACAAGAAAGTAAGTTAGTCTATGGGAAATGATGGTGGGGAATCATTAGTGTTCCGGTAAATACTTCCTTTTGGCGACAACTGATTAGCAGTATAACAACGTGATATCTTACCAAGGCTTTTTCACCTAGGAGTCTACGTGTTGTTCCTCTACTAACATGAGACTGGTAAAGCACAAGCCGAATGATTCAAATAATAATAGTTCGGCTTGTGCTTTACCTAAAATACGTTTGTCGTAGCATCTCTACCACCACCAATATGGGCGGTATGGACCAAACCTCCTTATTCCATAGAATGGAAAACCAAATAGACCGAATGGCCCGAAGAAGGGAAACAATCGCTGGTCATTAGCGTCATTTCGATTTGTATCTTGATCAGGAGTAGGAATTAATAAATATAATTGATTGTCATCGAAACTGTGTAAAATACCTATATAGGTACTTCCGTCATTTACTTCAATCTGAATATATTGATATAACTGTTGTTTACAAAAATCCTTCATATCTACCTGTTGTTTTACGTTCCAGTTGTTCTCATGCATTGGCTGATAGTCAGCGTGGCTACTTTCCATATGATAATGCGAATGGTTCATCCCATCGACCTCCTTATGTTCACCCATATGTTATTCATCTGTGACGAAAAATGTGCAATTGTTTACAAATGGATGTTTGTCATATTTGTTCTTTAGCAATAGAGGTGGCCAAGCAGAGAACCTGCTGTTTGTGGAATCAATTGATAACAGTAGTGGGTTTCAATTGTGTTTTAATTTCACTGTTCCACAGCTTCATTTTTTCAAGAGCGTAACCATCTGATAGAATATCATTTGGCTTATTTCCTTTACCAATGACATAGTCGACAAATTCCATATCCATATATTGAAAAATATAATTGAATTGCTGAATAAGAGGTAATGCCGCCGTTTTGGGGTCTGGTTTTTCACCTGTGACAATAACATAGGCTTTTTTTCCACGGAATGCTTCCCAAAAATCAATTCGCTTATCCTTCATGTATTGACTCCAGCGATCGAAGAATATTTTCATTTGACCAGACATTCCAAACCAATATACTGGCGTAACAAAGAAGTACGTATCATACTTCAAGAATTCAAAAAAGAGCGCTTCATAATCATCATCTACTGTTTCAAATCCATCTTTATCATGTCGTTGGTCGATGATCGGATTTAGCTGTTTATCTAGTAAGAACACACGCTTATGTTCGATGCCGTCTAAAGCTTTATCTGTAAGGTAAGCTGTATTGCCGTCTTTCCTTGAACTACCTAAAAGTGTCATGATTTTCATCATTTTTCCTCTCCTTTGTAATGATGCTATAAATAGCATATACTAATTACATAATTCAGTAAAATAGATATATTTGAACATTTAGTTCAATAAAATTGATATAAAGGAAGAGAAGTATGGAACTACGTCAGCTTATTACGTTTAAAACGATTGTCGATGTTGGTGGATTTAAGAAAGCTGCAGAGACATTAGGATATGCGCAATCATCGATTACAGCACATATAAAGGATTTGGAAAAGGAATTGGGACATCCACTATTTGATCGTATGGGAAAAAAGGTCGTTCTCACACAGGCTGGAAAAAACTTTCTACCTTACGCAACAGAGATTATTCAACTTTACTCCAAATCCAAGGCTGCGATTCATGCTAGTAGTGAGCCAGCTGGTCCATTAACAATTGGTGCAAGTGAGTCTCTCATGATTTATTGGCTTCCAACGTTGATTATGACATTTCGAAAAAAATTTCCTAAAGTTGAATTAACGCTAAAATCACTTCAATATGACAACTTGGAAGGACAGCTGAAACGAGGAGATATAGATGTCGCTGTTTTAGTGGAGGAGAATAATTGGTCTCATGATGAATTAATTATTCATAAAATAGCGGAGGATAAGCTATCTTTAGTACAGCCCACAGATCATTGCTCTTCATCAACTGCTGAAACAATGCTCGTAACGGAATATGCTTGTAGTTGGCGGCCAATAATTGATCAGCATATAAAAGCGATCGGCAACAGCTCGGTTACCAAAGTGGAGCTACCAAGTATTGAAGCAATTAAACAATGTGTACTATGCGGCCTTGGTAATACAATGCTCCCTTATTTCACTATAAAAGATAAACTACAGGAAGGTAAACTCGTAGAAATGCCATCCTGTAGCCCATCGAATACAATTGGGATATATACAGCTATCCATAAGAATAAATGGCTATCGCCTAATCTACAAGCATTTTTGGAGTTGATTAGGGAGCAATTTTAGATATTGTAGTAGTTTTATCCCGTACATAACTGGCAGTAAGCTCCCCACTTCAAACAATAAAGTGAAACCAATTGGTAAGTAGCTGGCACTGACTGCCGGTAAATGTCCGATTGGTTCAAAGATCTTTTAGGTCATGCCCTTATTTCCACTGCTTGAAGTTTTACTTTATATAGTGGACTTTTGAACAATATACGGATCGTTAACGTCTACGTAAGTGTCCATTGTAATCATGACAACGATGACAAGCAGAATCGAACACGAAGTTAATTTTTTGGAAGTGTAAATCCAAGTAGATATAAAACAAGAGGAGAAATGCATAGACAAATTTATAAACATTGGAATATAGTATTGTAGCGATATTGAGAGGGAGGTGTAAGCATTGAGGCAACCTAGACCAATGAAGCACCACCCAAGATTTTGTTTTCCGCGAGGGTATAGGTGGTGTGGTCCTGGCTGTAGCGGTCCTGGAGAGCCGATAAATGACGTTGATGCAGCCTGCAAAGCCCATGATGAATGCTATCAAAAATACGGAGATCCATGCAGATGTGATCGAGAATTTATGAAGCGTCTCCAATCTAAAATAGACCCAACGACAGAGAAAGGGAGACATGCTCGCACGTTATACAAATATATGCGACTACAAACGGCATTCACTTGTGGTTTTAAAAATCGCAGATAAGTACATGTTAAGCCATGAGATTCTAACTCATGGTTATTTTAATAAGTTAAGAAAGTATAAAATCAGTGCAATGACTGCGTTAAGCCAAGTAGTTATTTTGAAATGTTAGATGTATATTGGCAATGCTCCGACTAATTACTTCGCTTTCCGCGGGCACGGCCTCAACTAAC